>CAZEFS010000006.1:900-20092 GCA_964511545.1 uncultured Opitutales bacterium | reverse complement strand
ATATTTCAAGGACGAATGAGATCGATGCTAGCAAAATAGCAGATATGCACTTTGAAATCTTTACCGAGGGCAGCATCACCGACGTACAAGAAAAGGGCCTGGTTACACGGCTGAATGATGTTACCAATCTATTTTAGGATGAAAAGGTATCTCCCTGTTTTCACTAGCTTGCTTTGCATGGTCCTAGGACTAGGCTTAGGCTTTTATGGCAGGCTTGAGGCTTCGCGCATCAAGGATATCACGACTGTAGAAGGCCTAAGGGATAACCAACTGATTGGCTATGGCATCGTAGTAGGCCTATCAGGCACAGGCGATTCGTCTCTAGCTTATACAAATGCTAGTATTTCCAATACACTTAAGCACTTTGGAATAAACCCAGAAAACGCAGACTCTAAGAATATTGCAGCCGTGATGGTTACAACGGATATCGCACCCTTTACAAAGCCAGGGTCTAGGATCGATGTTACTGTGTCCTCCATAGGTAATTGCAAGACCTTACAGGGAGGGGTACTCCTTCAGACACCCCTTGAAGGAGCGGATGAAATCGTCTACGCTGTGGCCCAAGGCCCTCTAGCCGTAGGGGGCTTTTTAGGAGGCACATCTGGCGGCGAAGGCCAAGGGAGTGCTAGCGTGCAGCAAAACCACCCCACAGTGGCTCGTATTGCAGGAGGCGCCATCGTAGAAAGAGAAATCATTACCGACCTAGGAGACGACCATACCTTAGGCCTTATCCTGCGTAACCCAGACTATACCTGTGCTGTTCGCATAGCGGATGTCTTAAATAGGGCCTTTTCTGGTATTGCAAAGGCAGAAAACCCAAACCTTGTGCACCTGAATATTCCAGAAGAATACCAGGGCCAGGCGATCAATTTTTTGGCCCTCATAGGAGAGCTGGAGGTGTTTCCAGATCTTCCTGCCCGTATCATCATCAATGAAAGAACGGGCACTATTGTAGCCACAGCCAATGTGCGGCTATCTAGAGTGGCTGTGAGCCATGGCTCGCTGACTATTTCCATCTCTTCTACGGCTGAGGCCAGTCAACCCTCTCCCCTAAGCCAGACAGGAGATACCAAAATGGTGAATAATTCTCAGGTATCGGTAAACGAAGTCAAGGGTGGCTTCCAGGTTTTAGGAGATTTTCCGACTATAGAGCGGCTCACTTCAGCGCTAAATGCCCTGGGAGTATCTTCTAGAGAGATGATGTCTATTCTGCAATCCATCAAAAACGCTGGCGCACTTCAGGCTGAGCTGATTGTCAATTAATCTTACCTTGTTGGCCCTTGCTTGATTTTTAGTCTTTTTATGAACCCCCTTACAAATTTTAGTATCTTTAACCCTGCTAGTCTTCAGCGCACCTTGGAAACCCCAGGCTTGGACGAAAAGCTTAAAACCAAACTATGCGCCCAAGCATTTGACAGCTTGTTGCTCACTAAAGTCTTAGAAAAAGCGCTCGACTCTCCCTTCAAAGACGATACATCTAAAACTATGGCAGGGCAGACTATTTACTCTAGCCTGACTGCCCAGGTCTTAGCCCATACCCTTACCCAAGAAGGTGGCCTAAAACTTGCTGATCCTAGCTACTTTTCAACTTCCTCTGCTTTGTCTTTACATGAATAATGGTCTATCCCCCAAGGCTATAGAGCCTTTATGCAACTGCCTCCGGCAAGAAATTAGCGAATACGGAGGCCTTGTCTGCCTTTTAAATGAGCAGCAAAAACTTATTTTCTTTAGAGATGCCCAGGGCCTCCTAGAAGTAAACACCTTAATTGAAAAGCAAGTAGAGCATATCAGTTCTCTCAAAGATCAACGATTTAGCCTCATAGCAGGCTTAAAAGCCCTGTCTCCTAAGGCGCTAGAAAAGGTGGAAGACTTTATGAACCTTTGCCCCCTCCCCTACAAGAACCTCATTCAAGACCTAATTGATAACCTCTTACTGCTGAGTCAGAAAATAGGAGATAAAACAAGGCAGAACAACCAGTACCTAGAAAATGCCCTCCAGGAAACCCAGTCTTTGTTTAAAAAAGTCCTCTCCCAAGCGAGTGTAGCTACCTATACAAAGAAGGGAAACCTCACTTTCACCTCAGCCTCCAGAAACAATTAAAGCTCTATGTCTTTATTTTCTGAGATTAAAAACCAAGCCAATGCCTTAAATGTCTTCACTCAGTGCCTGAAGACGACTGCTAAAAATATTAGCAACCTGACGAATGAAAACTATGCTAAAGAAAGCGTTTCTATTGCTCAGGCAGGCACCATTCAGATCGGCAGCAATATCCAAAGCATGGGGATAGTAGTGAAAGATATCAAGCAAAGCCGGGACAGCTTTTTAGACAAGGAAATTCATAAGCAAACCATGTCAATCCACGCCCTGAAAGTAGAAGAAGAGCTGGCTCGCATCCTAGAACTCAAGGTAGATGAAAATATCCAACGCACCGGTGACCCAACGACTATTGGTAGCCTGGGGATAGATGCGCTGAATACCAATGGCCTTTCTTCCTTTATAGATAATTTTTTTAACAGCCTTCAAGAACTCTCGGGAAACCCAGTAGACACGTCCAACAAAGAGATTCTCCTCTCGAGAGCAGCCTGTTTGTGTGAGAAGTTTCGCCAACTAGCTCAAAATTTCTCAGCCTTAGATGAAAGGGTAGAATCGTATAAAAACAATACCCCCGAGGAGGTAAACTACCTTTTAGCTAAATTAGCAGATATCAATAACCAAATCATTCTAGCTAAAGGCAATAAAGCGCTCGGGGCAGACCTAGACTATATCAACCAGCGCCAGGCAACACTGGAAGAGCTGGCCCAGTATATTCACTTTGAGGTAAAAGAAGAGCCCAACCCCACCCCTGAGGGTCAGCCTATTTATAAGCTTATGATACCAAATGGGACGCCTGAGGGGATAGTTCTAGTCCAAAACTCTAAGGTATTTCATACGCTTCACTATCGAGAGCAAGATCGGGAGTTTTTTGTCCAAAGCCCCCAAAATGAAGCAGCCCCTGTAACGATTCTTGGCGGCAGGCTCAATGGTTATTCTAGGTTTCAAGATGATTTTCTAAAACCTTTTTCAGAAAGAACGAATACCTTAGCCCAGCAGCTCACAAAATCCATCAATCAGGCCTATGGTGATACATTTTTTGAAATACCAGCAGACCTGCAAGGACCTAATTTTGGAAATTTTGGCGCTAAGGATATGCAGCTTAACCCAAACTTAAGACCTCAAAATTTCACTACAGGCACACGAGAAAAGGGATCTAATGAAATTCTCATAAAAATGATTGAAACCTACAGCTATGAGCATAGCCAGCCGGATGATGCGATCAGTGGCACCTTTCAAGAACATTACCGCAATACCCTTGCTTCTTTTGGCGAAAAGCTACACAATTTAAGCGACCAAGTAGACAAAGAGCGTTCTAATGAAGTCAATATCAAAAACCGCAGAGACTCTCTCATTGGGGTATCTTTAGATGAAGAAACAGCCAATATGAGTTTATTCCAAAAAGCCTATAATGCAACAGCTAACGTTATTGGCCTTCTGAATAGTCTTTTAGACACTATTATTAATCTAGGAAAACGGTAATTTTTTATGGCAAATCTTACCCGTCTGACAAATACAGCCCTGAATAGGGACGTTTTGCAAAACTTGCAAACTCTAACGAGCAAGCAGCACGCCTTAGTCAAAGCACAGGCTACAGGCCAAAATGTACATGCTATCAGCCAAGACCCAGCCGCCATTAGCCAAGCCATTCATTACCATACAGAAAAGCGAAACTTGATTCAGATGAATCGCAACTGTGTGCGGGTGGATTCTTTTTTGAACATCACCCATAGTACCCTAAAATCTATTTATGAACTGCTGGAAAGAGGACAAGAATTGGCAGCTTATAGTAGCTCTGAGGTGAATAGAAACAACCTCTTTGCCTATGCCCAAGAGGTAGAAGGCTTGGTGAATCAGCTCGCCTTACAAATCAATCAGCGTTATGTGACAAAGTATCTCTTTAGTGCATCCAAAGCGTATGAATCTCCATTTGTAATGGAAAAAGATGAAAATGGAACTATCCAAAAAGTAGCCTATCAGGGAGGGAAGGAAAACCCAGCGGAGATTTTTGTCAGCGAAGGAACGAAAGAAAGTGGCTTCCTAGAGGCTGAAAAAACCCAAAAACTCTTAGACCTCATGCAGCATATGTTGGACCTTCGCGATTCCCTCAAAGAAGGAAATATAGACAATGTCAAACATGTGCAAAAAGCTCTGACTGTAGATGAGTATAACCTCAACCAAAGCATGAGTAGCTTAGCAGCCAGGATGCAAAAAATGAAAATCGTTAACAATAACAATAGTAACGAGTTTACCTCTGTAGAGTGCAACCTCAGCAACCTCTTAGATGTCGACTTGTTTACCACTGCAGCCGGCATCAAAAATATAGAACACACCTTGAAAATGAGCCTTAAAGTCTCTAGTATGCTTCTAAACAAAACCAATTCTTTAATGGACTATCTTCACTAGTAGACCTCTTGCAGAACCACGTATTTTGGTTTCTGGGCGAGGCCAAATAAATGAGGAACCGGAGTGTACAAAAGCGTAACAAAGGATTCCGATCTTATTTTTGACGAACTTAAGACACAAAAGACAATGGTTTCGCAAGAGGTCTAGTCTATTATTCCAAGCTTTAACCCCCATGCTTATGATCAAATATTGCCCGAACCAATCCCGAACAAGAGCGCACAGCGCTTTAAAAAACACCCATCCGACCGAAGCCTTGCATTACTCTATAGACTTACCCTTAGGTTTAATTGGTTTTCCGGCTTTACGGAAGCTGAAGGTCTCTTCCCATCCAGAAGAAGCACCCTTTTTGCATCTACAAGACTCTGAAAAAGGGGAAATAGAGTTTATCGCCCTAGAGCCTTATGGGATCTTTAAGGACTATAAGGTGGAAATCCTAGACCCAGACCTAGAGTACCTAGATATTCAAAGCCCTGAAGATGTCCACATCTTAAATATCGTTTCTATTCCCAATGAGGCAGAGGCAAGGGACATCACTGTAAACTTGGTAGGACCTATCATCATCAATCGTAGGACAAACCTAGGTAAACAGATCGTTATCGGTAACTATAAAGATTATTCCTCTACGCATATTCTCTTTGACTATAAAAACTAAAGCACTGTACCGTCTCATAACCTTTCCCCTCCTCCCCTCATGCTAGTTTTATCCAGACAAGAAGAAGAAGCTATTATCTTAGGCGATAACATAGAAATTCAAGTGATACGTATTGATAAGCACTCGGTAAAACTAGGCATCAAGGCCCCCAAAGACGTGAGTATTTATCGCAAAGAAATTTACGAAGCCATTCTCAAGAATAATCAGGTAGCCTGCGTCCCTACGTCTGCAACAGCGCTCCAAATACCTACAGAAAAAATTATTTTCTTCGCCAAGCACTTGCGCTTAGAAAGCGACTTATAGAACTCTGCTCTATAGTTTGATTTATATTCTAGCTAAATACTCCAAGGCTAGTTCATAGCCCATGGGCCCTAGGCCGCTGATGCTTCCCTGGCATACAGCAGAGAGTAAAGACATTTGACGAAAGGGCTCTCTGGCATAAATATTAGACAGATGCACCTCTAATACAGGATAGGGCATGTAAGCTATAGCGTCTCTTAAGCTGACGCTGGTATGGCTGAGGCCTCCAGCATTCAGGATAAGGCCATGTATGCCCTTTTCTGCCCAATCTTGAAGCAGGTCTATTAAGACGCCCTCATGATTGGACTGCTCAAAGATCACCCTTAGGCCCAAAGAGCTTGCTTTGGCCTCCAGCTCTTTTTGGAGTTGCCTTAGAGGCATCTCTCCATAAATGTTTTTCTCGCGTTTGCCTAGGTCGTTTAAATTAGGCCCATTTAGGACAGCAATAGTCTTCATGATTTCACCCGCTTGGATATCTTTTTATGCTTCTACATAATAAAAATGATCTTTTCCCACAAGTCAAAGCAATACCCATCCGTCCTCGTCGCCTGAAGGCTTCTGCAGGTTTGCGGCAGATTTTAGAGGGTGAACGTTTGCATACTTCAAATTTTATACAGCCTCTTTTCGTTATGGCAGGAAACGGTTCTCCGCAGGCTATTCGAAGCATGCCAGGTATAGAGCGTTTTCCATTGCAGGCTTTACTGAAAGAATGCGAAAGTCTCTTAAGCCTAGGTATCAAGGCTGTTAGTCTTTTTCCTTGTATAGATCCATCGTATAAAACGCCTTGCGCAAAAGAAGCCTTAAATCCGGACACTATCATTCTTAAAGCCATACGCCTTCTAAAAGAACATTTTCCAGAGCTTTTACTCTTCTGTGATATTGCCCTAGATCCCTATACAAGCCACGGTCACGATGGTGTCCTCAATTCTAAGGGGACAGATGTTGACAATGACGCAACGCTGGATATCCTAGCCCAGCAGGCCTGCCTTGTCGCTGAAGCGGGGGGAGATTTTGTTGCACCCTCAGACAAAATGGATGGTACCGTAGGCGCTTTACGGAGTGCCCTAGACGCTCAGGGCTTTCCTTATGTGGGGATTTTGGCCTACACAGCAAAGTTTAACTCTAGCCTCTATGGTCCTTTTCGTGAAGCTGTAGGCAGTGGCCAAACAAAAAAACCCTACCTGAATAAAGGAAGCTATCAGCTACACCCTGCTAATAGCCGCGAAGCGCTGCGTCTAGCCAAGTTAGATGAGGCTCAAGGAGCAGATATGTTGATGGTAAAGCCAGCGGGGACATATTTGGATATTATTTATCAATATCGTCAAGCGACTGCACTTCCGATCGTTGCGTATCAAGTCTCGGGTGAGTACGCACAGATCCATGCTGCGGCAGCCCAAGGCTATTTAAGTCTTGAGTCTACTAGAGATGAATCTTTAATAGCCATCAAACGAGCTGGGGCAGATCTCATCTATACGTATTTTGCCAAGGCCGTTGCCCAAAGCTTAAACCTTCAATCCTAAACGGTTATGCCTGCTTTACGTTTTCTTATTCCTTTATTTATAGGCTTTTGCCTGCACTATATGCCATGCCCTGCTGGCCTAGAAAAGGATGCGTGGTGTTTATCTGCTATCTTCGTAGCTACTATTGTGGGTTTTATTACAAAGCCTATGCCCATGGGCGGCGTCGCCCTTTTGGGGCTTGGGGTGGCAGCACTTACAAATATTATACCCATGCATGTAGGACTGCTGGGCTTTGGGTCCAACGTTACGTGGCTGATTGTCTTTGTCTATTTTATCGCACGGGGTTTTATCAAAACTCGTCTCGGCATTCGAATTAGCTATTTCATTATCAAATGGATGGGGAGCCGTACGCTGACATTAGGCTACGGTATTATGCTGATAGAGTTTCTCATTGCACCGCTTATACCCAGTAATGCGGCAAGATCAGGGGGTATCATCTACCCCTTGCTAACGTCTATTAGCACAGCTCTAGGCAGTAAGGTTGAAGATAAAACCGAGCGGCGCCTCGGGGCTTACCTTGCCCAAGTGGCTGCCCAAGGCAATTCTGTTACGAGCGCGATGTTTCTGACTGCCATGGTCGCTAACCCTCTGATCCAAGCAACAGCAGCTAGCATGGGTGTAGAAATTACCTGGACAAGCTGGTTCATGGCCTCTTGCGTTCCAGGCTTTGTCAGTCTGCTTTTAATCCCCCTGGCGCTCTACTATCTCTACCCGCCCCAGTTAAAAGTCATCAGTCATGCAAAAACGATTGCTAGCACTCATCTGAAAGAAATGGGAAGAATGAGTCCTAAAGAATACATCATGGCTTTTACCTTTTTTGCCATGCTAGTCTTGTGGATTATGGCCAAGAAGTTTGCTATCCACATAGAAACGACGGCTCTTTTAGGGGTAATTGTCCTCCTCGTATCAAAAATTCTCACTTTTGAGGACATCTTAGCTGAAAAAGAAGCCTGGCACACGCTCATTTGGTTATCTATTCTCATTATCATGGCCTCTACGCTGCAAAAGCTTGGATTTATCAGCTGGTTTAGCCAGCTGATGCAAGGGTGCATCACCTGCAGCAACTGGCACCTGTCTGCCCTTTTACTGCTAGTGATTTATTTTTATAGCCACTACTGCTTTGCCAGCAATGCCGCCCACGTCAGTGCTATGTATGCCGCCTTTGTGGGTATTGCAATCTCGCTAGGGACCCCCCCTCTCCTCGCCATACAAGTCTTTGCCTTTTTTAGTAGCCTCTACGGCACCTTGACTCACTACAGCTCTGCGGCCTCTGCTGTCATCTACGGGGGCGGCTTCGTCCCAGTGGGGCAGTGGTGCTACCTAGGCTTTGCAATCAGCGTGCTCAACTTTATCGTCTGGATAGGAGTTGGCAGTGTATGGTGGCGCATCATTGGCCTCTGGTAAATAGCATGCATTATCTTAAAAAAAGCCCTCTATGCGCTTAAAGTTTGGGATCGTTTTGCTTTTGATATTTTTCCTTAGCCTATACTCTCGTCTAAGCGCCTCTCCGCTTGGAATGACGCAACTGGGAGCCCCCGTAAAAGACTTTTGCCTTCCTGTTTTTGGGGAGTCAGGCTACAAAATCTGGGACCTCAGTGGAAGCGAGGGCCACTACCTCAGCCCAGAACATCTACAGGTTACAAGCATGCAGCTTAGAACCTTTAGCGGCGAAGAAGCCCTACAGATTGAAGCCATTCTCAAAAGTCCTTGGGCTCAGATCGACCTACCTCAGAACATCGCCGAAAGTGAGGCCAGTATCCATATTCAAGGCCCAGGCTACACTGGAGAAGGTATAGGATGGACATGGAAGGGAAAGACGCACACGCTATTCCTGAAGACTAATGTGCGCGTTGTCTTTCAAAATACTACTTTGACGACCCCTAACACAAGCCAACTATGAAGCGTTTAGTCTTTATCCTAACTCTATCTGTAGCTAGTGCCTACTCTCTTCTGCTGGGGCAAGAAACGGTGATCACCAGCCAAACTTTGCGCCTGGTAGAGGGGGTTGAGAGGGATCATTTTTACTTTGAGGGCAAAGTAGAAGTCGTAGGAGACGGTCTTTTTGTAAGCTGCGAACAGCTCCATGTGGTCTCCGAGGCAGAAAGCTCCAGCCCTTCTGGCACAAAGGTCCAAATGGGAAATATAGAAACGATGAAAGCCTCTGGGCATGTATATATCCACCAAGAAGACAAAGAAGCTTGGGCTCAAGAAGCAGAAGTCTTTCCCCAGGAAGGAAAACTAGTCCTCACCCATAATGCCCGCCTAAAAGACGAGCGCGGTGCCGTTGAAGGCCACCGCATTACACTATTTAAAGGCCAACAAGAAGCCATTGTGGAAGGACCTCCAGATAAGGCCACTCGCCCCACCCTCATTCTTCATCAATTGCCGCAAAAAAAACCCGAAAGTCCCACGTCTGAACCCCAAAACTAGCCTCCTTTAACAAGCAAAACCTATCCTTAAAATTTAGGCTTTTCTTTTGAATAAAAATACTTAAATACTGGAAATTTATAAACCTAATCACTCTCCACTCAAACCCATATCACCTATGAGCGAGATCTCTCTTTCTTCAAGTACAGACAGTTCCATGCACTTCAGTGCTACCGAGGCCAATGCCCATATTCCTCTGAGTTACACAGAGGCTAGAGCCCTCTACGCAGAAGCAGAAAAGGCCTTGTTAAAAGTACAGGTGAGTATTCGAGGCTTTATCTTTTCCAGGTGGATCTTAGGGTCTTACTTTGAAAAAGAAAAACAAGCTTTGGGTACCCAGTGGCAGACCTGGCTGAAGGAAAAATGGCCAGAAGTCTCGCTCAAAACCGCTATGCTCTGGATAGCCTTCCACTCTCGTACGTCTCTGACTAGCATTCAAGACACGAAGCTCCCTACGCTAAAGAACGATTATCTGCAGAGTCTGCACGCTTGACAAAAAACTTCTGGATCTTATACACTTAGATGCTACAAAACAGTCTATTGAGTATAGCTTAAGGCTTTTTCTTTCTCCCTTCACAGATGGACTTTTCACCTCTCAGTCAGCAGTTTACCCAAAGGCTTAGCTTGCATCCTTCCCCAGTAGATGGGAAGCCCCCTATTGCTGTCAAGGCTAGCCCTGCACCTCATCCGTTGCTAGATTTCCCCTTGGCTTCCCATACCCCTTCTCTGGCTGCTAGCCCTGAGCCCCTCTCCCCAAGCCTGACATCTTCCCCAAAGGATCGCAGCCATCATTTTGTGCCTCAGCGCTCTTTGCGTCGTATACAAGCCAATTCATCCCTTCACAATGATTTTTACTTCCTAGAACCCAGCAAACCCCAAGGAGATTTAGAGGTGCGCATCTTGGATCTATCTCAGCAAGAAGAAAAAACGCACAGTCAAAAACACCTCAAGGCTAAGCTGCTTTTCCAGTGTTACCAACACTCTCAGTTTAAAAACCTAAACTTTGAAAGCCAGCTCCTCTGTTACCTTTCATTACTACAACTGAAAGAGAAAAACAAGTACACTTTTATTAAGATAAATCCACAGGACCTCCACCCTACGCTCTTCCCCCTACGCCAAGGCTTCGGGCGGACAGGCTGAGCTTTTTATCTCTCGAAGCTTCAACGTAGTTAGAAGCGTAGGGAGACGGGCGGCAAGCCGCCCAAGCGAGGCAAGAGCTAGGAGTGTCTCCCGAAGCCTTGGCGTAGGGAGACGGGCAAACGGCCAAGTCAAATAAACAAAAAGTCTAATGCAGCTTTCCTCAATTGCCCTAATAAGGTTCAAACTGTCTTGCATACCTATCTCACTCAGGGTTAAGCCACTCTTGGCTCCAGCCTTGCTATCTTTTGCCCATATCGCAATCTCTCCTTGCTAAAGGTCAGGCTTTATAGCTTCTTTGTCTTCTTCAAACTTATCTGCTAAAAAGCCTCCCACTTGGGCATTCCATAAGTCTTGGTATAGCCCTGCCTGAGCCAAAAGATCGCTATGCTTGCCACGTTGGACGATAACCCCTTGGTCAAAGACCAAAATCTCATCCATATGGAGTAAAGTAGATAGGCGGTGGGCAATCACCAGGCTAGTTTTTCCTTCCATAACACGCCATAAAGCATCTTGAATGTAGCCTTCGGTAATAGAATCGAGCTGAGAGCTAGCCTCGTCTAAAATCAGAATCGGCGCATTTTTGAGTATCGCTCTAGCTATGGCTATACGTTGGCGCTGCCCACCCGACAGCTTTATGCCCCTTTCCCCCACCAAAGCATCATAGCCTTGGGCTAGATGGCTGATAAACTCATGCGCATGAGCCTTTTTGGCAGCCTCTATCACCTCTACGTCGGTGGCATCTAGCCGACCGTAGCGAATATTCTCAAGGATAGAGCGGTGAAAGAGCACAGGCTCCTGAGGAATCATTCCTATCGCCTCACGTAAAGAGGCCTGACTAAGGGTTTGGATATCCTGCCCGTCGATATAGATATGGCCAGAGTTTATCTCGTAGAGCCTAAGGATCAAATTCACAAAAGAAGTCTTCCCGCTGCCTGAATAGCCTACCAAGCCTATTTTTTGCTTTGCTGGAAGGGTTAAAGACAGGTCTCTAAAAAGATCCGGTATGCCTGGGTAGCTAAAGTTTACTCTGTCAAAGCGTATTTCTCCTAAAGTCACTCTGCATAGGCTCGCTCTCGGCACGTCCTGTATTTCCTGGGCCTTAAAGAGGCTTGAAAAGCTCTGCTTAGCCTTCCCCAACGCCTCATTCAGGCTATCGACTTGTTCCATCGTCCACCACAGCGTCCACCCCACATCCGTCACTAGGCCCAAGATCAGTGCAAAATCCCCCACACTCACATGCCCCTGGGCCCTTAGTTTTACAAGAGCATAAGCCATAAAAGCAAGCAGCACGCTGATGATAAAGCCCTGTAGCAAGTTAAAGACCAGTAAAAAGCCCTCTTTTTT
Organism: uncultured Opitutales bacterium; assembly: GCA_964511545.1. GTDB lineage: Bacteria > Verrucomicrobiota > Verrucomicrobiia > Opitutales > CAZEFS01 > CAZEFS01. The sequence goes on along the minus strand of CAZEFS010000006.1, from coordinate 8,211 downwards.
CCTAAAATCTTTGCCCAAGCGCTCTAAAACTATCCCCAGAAGAGACTTTTCAAAGCCTAGCCTAGCGAATAAGCGCACATTCTGAGCATTACTAATCGCATCTACGACTTGTCCCGACAGCTCCGCCTGGGTTTTAGCATAGGCATCTGACAAGCCCACTATCCGCCTTGAAACCCACACACTGCCTACTGCAAACACGACGCACCACACTGCCAAAGCATAGGCAAAAATAGGACTCACCAGATACATAGAAACGAGGCTCACCAACACTACCGTCAGCCCCCGTACAATATAGCGGGCTAAATCATGTACCATCTTTTCAGTGCTTTCTGCTAGGGTATGTATCTGGCTAGCTAATTTTCCAGCTAGATGGTTCTGGAAAAACTGGTAGGAATGCTGGCTGACATATTCGAAGCTTTTTGCAATCAAGCTTCCTTTCACCAACGGCTGTATCTTATAATTAATGAGGTTCATGGCCCGCCAGCTCACATTATGGACTTCATGATTGAGTACCAAAAATAAAATAGGCCAAATAATAGCGCCCAAGCTATCGTTGTCTGCGCTGATGGCCGCTAGCCTATCGATAATAACCTTTATCAGATAGTAGTTGAGGGCGTTCCATAGGCCTGCAACGACTGCACAGAGGCCCATCAGGAAAAACCAGAAGCGATACGGCTTTAAAAAATAAACAATAAAGCTCCACAGACTTTTTAACGCAAAAGGCGGCATATTCCACAAAAAAGTAATTTTACAGGCCTAGCGGAGCAAGCTTCTTTTTTTCAAGTCTAGCTTAGGAACAGTTAAGCTTTATTTAAACCATTAATCTTTGCTTCTAAACCATCTAAAAAACTAGTAATTTGCCCTTCTGCGATTAAGCTCTTTGCGCCTATTTGGTCTTTATACACATGCCATTCATCCATGAGTTTTTGGCTGAATGCATCTAGGTCAGAGGGTCTCAAGTTTGGATTGGCTTGGGAAACTTTTTTTCGGAAAAGAGTTTTTAAATCCTCATCCTGGCCCTTAAATTCAAGACCCAAAAGTAAATCATTATTCTTAGAAGCTACATATAGTATTATATTCTTATTTATAGTCTCCATCTCTTCGAAACTGAGCGATTGGTTCGTAATCCGTGGAGCCATATCTTGTATCACCCAATTCCGAAGGTTAGTATTAGTATTATAAATCTCTTCTATACTTGCCATTCCCTCTCCTTGCCCAAGTAGCTTTGCCTGAGTCAGTTGCGTCATTTGGTTTCTTTTTTTGGCATAAGCTTTTAAGGCCAGGTTTAGATCTTGTTTATTATTTGGATTACTAAGCAAGTCAGAAAGAATCTTGGCATACTGGTCAGCTCTTAGGCTACCTTCGGTACTAGGATTTTGGCTATCAGATACGTGTATGTCTGAAGGGTTAGAAGCAACAGCTTCCTTAGCTTTTTCCTGAGCTAAAACAGCTTCAAAACCTTCTATCGCAGGAGATCGGTACTGACTTCCGCTCGTATCTATAGGGTCAAACTGAACGTCATCTAGAAGATTTACTGAAATAGCCTCAGGAATACCTGTATTATTTTCTAAATTACTCAAATGCTGAATAAATGCCTCATACTTTTCAAGTCCCTTTAATTCAGCATTTTGGCTACTAAACCGTGCGAGTTCTTGCAGGAGAAAGCCCTGAGCTTCAGGCGAAAAGGATGATTCTTTTAGAAGCCGATCTAAGGGTTCTTCTTCTATCGCTTCTAGTTCTGTGTAAGCATGTTGTATATTTTTTGCTTTTAAGGCTAAGGCATGATAGGTAGTATCAAAGGTAGATGCTGCCTGCTTGCAAAAATCATCTACAAAGCCTAGGGCCCTAGCATCTAGGTTGATATAGTTGGTTTCTTTCCAGGCATTTAATAAATTTTTTACAGAGCCTATCCATGCATCTATCCTTTCTTTAGCTTTTCCTTCCAGCTCTACGTGTTCAGCTTGCAAATTTTTAATCAAAGTATCAATGTCTGCTAGCTTATCTCTAATCGCTTTCTGAGCCAGCTCAGGCGTTTTATACTTAATGGATTTATCAGGACTAGCCATAGTCGCAAAACGCATTAGGTCTGGGAATTTATTGACATGCTGCTCTAATTTTTGCTGTGCAGAGCTTTTAAAATTAAATTCCTTTTCCATCACCGCTAACCTATCCTCATTCAAGCTAGCCAGTTTGGATTGAACAAGCGTCTTTATACTTGCTTGGTCTTCTGGGGTTAAATCCCCATAAAAAACACCCCGCTGGGCTTTGAAAGAAGCTTTTTCTCTAGAACTTGCCCTTTCTTTTTTGCTAGTTCTGTTCAGCCAGTTTTGTTTAGCCTGGGCCTTTGGTCTTTGAGGAGAGGGTACTACAACAGGGGGAGGGGTAGTTTCAGCGTTTTGCTTCTCTAGGGGGTGCGGGATCGTCTTGTCAAGCTCAGTACTAATGGCCTTTCCTTCTTGCTCCAAAGCCTGAGCTATGGTTTGTAGCTTTCCATAGGTGACGGTCCCTTTAAATACGCCTTCTTGAGCCAAACGTTGTGCTAGGTCTTTACTTCCGTGTTCTTGTACAAATCGTTTTAGCTTTTCCCCCTCATAGCTTGTTTTTTCATGCTTAGATGCCCCAAACTGCGATACTGCATGCTTGAGCTGTTTCACCCTTCTTCCTGCGGTGTCGTAAGGGTTTCTTCCGCCAATGGTGAGCTGCAACTTTCCCTCTTTTTCCCTGACGCCTACCCTCGAACTAACTGAGGTGCCTTGATAATCTTTAACAATCTGACTCAATCGTGCTACTCGAGTATTCATCTTATTGATTTATTAATATCAATTATAATTTATTAAAAATAATAAATCAATATCAAAAAAAGATTAAGTGGGGGTCTATTTTCAATCAGTAGACCTCTTGCGGACCTACGTATTTTTCAAAGGATTCCAACCTGTCAGGCGTAGCTCATAGAGCGAAGACTGAGTCTATTTTTGACGAACCCAGAGACCAAAAGACAATGGTTTCCCAAGTGGTCTATTTTGAGATCCGATGTCTCATCCTTTCGTATCTAAGCTGCTAAACTTATAAAGCTTTAGGCCTAGAAAAAACTAGCGAAGCTAAAAGGGCTCTTTGGCCTCGTGTGAGCGCTTTACGCTCTGGAGTACGAGTCATCTCCTGAAATGCCGCTGACACTGACTCTTTGCCTCTAGCCTGAGCCTTGGCAGGAGCCATTTCGCTAGGACGAATCGGTAAAGGGCTAGAGGTAGGGGCTAAAACTTGGGCCAAGTCTGTGGCTAATTGTTGGGCCTGCTTGGGCAATTCTAAATATATTGTTTCTTCTGCTTCTTTTCTAGCTGCTATTTTGCGGCGCACTGCCTCCTTGGCTTGGCTGAGGCTAGCCTCTTCTTCAGCATTCCTCTGAGGCCTAGGGACTGCTTCTTCTGGAGAGGCATACACTCTGGCTAATACCGCCTTCACGATAAAAAATGCTGCCAATAAAAGTACAAAAAAGGGATGAATCCCTATATCCCCCTTGTAAAAGCTCAGAAACTCAAAAACCACAGTGCTTATTTCCATTTGCCCCTCTACTTTAGCCTTTTTAGTCCTTTAGCCTTGTTCAGTCCTGGGTTTGAGGGCTTGCTTGTTCCTCCGCTTCTTTAGGGAAGCCTAAAGGGGGAAGCGTCATTCCCTTTTCTTCCATTTCTTTTAGAAGCACCTCGGCTGTTTTCTCTCCCTTGGCTACAATAGAAATATTTTCTATAAACTCGAGGACAAACATATTGATCATAGAGACCACTTCTAGAATCAAATCTGGGGCTAGGGCATCGCCTTGGTCTTCTAGAGCCAAGATATATTGGTAGTAAATCGTACACTCTTTCTGGCTAAGGCCAAATGAGCCTACGGGCAAGATGCGGTTCAAAGCCAAGATAAATAAGGCTACGTCTCTCACCGTTTCTTCCTTGCACTGAAAGGGGAATAAGATAAAGAACTGCAAGAGTTGCACTTCATCCTCCTCTTCCTCTACTCCAAGAGTCTTTGTGAGATCATTGATGAATAAAATCTGTAAAGTGCTTGAAAGCGCTTCTTTCTCATGCTCGAAAGGCACAAAGACTTGTTCTACCGGGCTTTGTTCACCTGCCTCTTGGTAAACGACTGGAAAGTCTCCCTCATCGAGGACTTCCGCAATAAAATTAAGAGGAGTTTGCTCATCAGTTTCGGTTCTAATATCGTCTTGCATAAGGCTTAAAAGAATTTTGTATTTTTGAAGATAGTAATTTTTATTTCTTGAAAGCGCAAGCTATTTTACTAAGGTTAGCAGTTTCATCGTTTTATCATTCTTTTATTTTAAGGCTCGATGCCACTATTATATGGATAGTCCAAGCGCTCTTGTGTCTTCTCTTCCCAAGCACCTCTCAAAAATCTCCCAGATTTTAGGCATTCGACTCACTCAGGTAGAGGCCACAGCAAAACTACTCGCTGAGGGTGGAACCATTCCCTTTATCGCCCGCTATAGAAAAGAAGCTACTGGCATGCTGGATGAAGTCGCCATCTCTCAGATCAAGGACCTGTTAAAACAACTGCATGAGCTAGATGTCAGGCGCAAAAGCGTCTTAGACTCCCTGAATGAGCGCAAACTCCTCACGCCTGAGCTAGAAGCCGCTCTCCTAGAAGCTGAAACGCTGCAAAAGCTAGAAGACATCTATCTGCCCTTCCGCCCCAAAAAGCGTACCCGCGCCTCTATCGCTAAAGAAAAAGGCCTGGAGCCCTTGGCAGACTATCTCTGGACAGAGCAAGATAAGCCCTATCAAGACTTTGCAAGCACGTTTATCCATCCCGAAAAGGAAGTAAACTCTCTAGAAGAGGCCCTAAGCGGTGCGAGAGACATCCTGGCTGAAAGAATGAGTGACGATGCCACTGCCCGCCAAGGCCTGCGGCAGCTCTTTCAGGATGAAGGGATAGTTCACGCTGAAGTCATCCCGGGCAAAGAGCAAGAAGGCGCAAAATTTAAAGATTATTTTGCCTGGAATGAACCTTTAAAACAGATCCTTTCTCACCGGCTATTGGCCATCCGCAGGGGAGAGCAAGAAGGCTTTCTCCTAATGCGCATTCGCATTCCAGAAACCACGGCACTGAGCCTTTTGGAAGGGCTTTTTATTAAAAAATCGGGTCCAGGCGCTGAAGAGGTGCGGCTGGCCCTAAAAGATGCTTATAAGCGCCTCCTGCTGCCATCGCTAGAGACTGAAGCGAGGATGACTTCTAAAGAAAAGGCCGACAAAGAAGCTATACGAGTGTTTGCAGATAACTTGCGGGAACTCCTCTTGGCGTCCCCCTTGGGTCAAAAACGTACGCTCGCTATAGATCCTGGATTTCGTACAGGCTGCAAGGTTGTCTGCTTGGATGCACAAGGGGCCTTGCTCCATACCGACCTTATCTTTATCCAAGCCTCTCCGCGCCAGGAGCAAGAAGCCAAGCTCAAGCTACTGGGTCTATGCGAGCGGTTTAAGGTGGAGGCCATTGCCATAGGGAATGGTACAGCGAGTAGAGAAACGGAAAGCTTCGTTAAAACTATAGGCCTTCCTAAAGCTATCCCAGTCTTAATGGTAAACGAAAGTGGAGCCTCTATCTACTCTGCGTCTGAGGTGGCAAGAGAAGAGTTTCCCAATGAGGACATTACCGTCCGCGGGGCTGTCTCTATCGGCCGGCGTTTGATGGGCCCCCTGGCTGAGCTCGTAAAAATAGACGCCAAATCCATAGGTGTGGGCCAATACCAGCACGATGTAGACCAAAACTTGCTGAAGGATAAGCTCGATGAAGTCGTCCAAAGCTGTGTGAACGCTGTGGGCGTAGAGGTCAACACCGCCAGTAAGCAGCTACTTTCTTACGTTTCTGGGCTTACCCCAAGTCTTGCTCAAAATATCGTATTGTATAGGAATGAAAAGGGCGCCTTTCAGTCTAGAGAAGAGCTCAAAAAAGTCCCCCGCTTGGGTCCTAAGGCCTTTGAACAAGCAGCCGGGTTTTTAAGAATCCGGGGTAGCCACAACCCTTTAGATGCTAGCGCCGTGCACCCTGAAAGCTACACCATCGTTCAAAAAATGGCTGAACGCCAGGGCTGTACGCTCGAAGAGCTTGTCAAGGACACATCCAAGCAAAAGTCAATCAAACTGCATGACTATATCACAGCTACTATCGGCCTTCCTACGTTAGAAGACATTCTCAAAGAACTCGCTAAGCCTGGAAGAGACCCACGTGAAAAGTTCGAGGCCTTTAGCTTTTTAGACGGGGTAGATAGCATGGATAAGCTCGTCGTAGGCATGACAATGCCCGGGATAGTCACCAACGTTACCGCCTTTGGGGCCTTTGTGGATATCGGGGTACACCAAGATGGCCTTGTGCACATTAGCCACTTAGCCGATGATTTTGTCAAAAACCCGGCTGACTATGTTAAAGTCCAGCAAAAGGTACAAGTAACAGTGCTGGAGGTGGATAAAGAGCGTAAGCGTATCGCCCTTTCCATGAAGATCAATCCCTCCCTATCGAAGCCTCACAGTACTTCAGGCACCCATGCTCCTACAAATCCTAGCTCCAGAGGGGCTGCTCCCCGTTCGCAAACCCACAGTCGCTCCTTCACGAGTGCTTCCGCTTCCCCATCCCCTACCCTAGACTGGTTCAGCCAAGCCCTCCAAAAAACGAATAAGAAGGGGGATAAATGAGTCTATTATGCGTCTTTCACTGCTAAAAATCTTCCTCCTCTACCTAGCCTTAGGCCTCATCGGTTTGGAGCCAAGATCCTATGCAGATGACAGCCAAGCAGCAAAGCTCCCTAAAGTAAAATTGGGGGTGGAGGTGCTGGCCAACATGGGATACAAGCCTTTATTAGGGAAAAAAGTAGGGCTCTTAACCCATGCAGCAGGGGTGAATAGTCTGGGGGTGCCCACGTATCAAGTCTTTGCAGAAGAAGAACGGGTTCAACTCAAGGCTATTTTTTCACCCGAGCATGGCTTGTTTTCAAAAGAAAAAGCGAGTCAATCTGTCGATCACAGCCATTATCAGGGCATTCCTGTCTACTCTTTACACGGAAAACACAGAAAACCAACGCCCGAGATGCTACGAGGGATAGACCTCCTAGTGGTGGATTTGCAGGACATTGGAGTACGCTCTTATACCTATATTAGCTGCCTAAAGCTCTGTATTGAGACCTGCTTTGAGCAAGGAGTAGAGGTTCTTATCTTAGACAGGCCCAATCCTCTGGGGGGACGAAAAGTCTCTGGCCCTATAATGGAGAAAAAATACAACGGCTATCTCGGCGCCTTTCCCATCCCCTATGTCTAT
>CAZEFS010000006.1:0-890 GCA_964511545.1 uncultured Opitutales bacterium | reverse complement strand
GGCGTAACCATTGGAGAGCTCGCCCATATGACGGTGAAAGAACCCGGTTGGCTTTCGCTATCTTCAAAACTCAAAGATCCGAAGAAAAAGCTCACTATCCTTCCCATGCAAGGATGGAAGCGATCTATGCTCTGGCAGGATACCGGCCTAGAGTGGACGGCCACTTCTCCCTATATTCAGGATTTGCCTGCTGTTTTGGGCTATGCCACTACTGGTCTTGGCTGCCAAATAGGAGGCTTTAGCCATGGGATTGGTAGCCCCTATCCCTTTCGCTTCTTATCTCACCCTAAAGTCAGCCCTGAAGGCTTGCTGAAAAAGCTCCAGGCTCTCCCGCTAAGAGGCCTAAACTTCAAGATCCTCCATACACACAATAAGCAAGGTAAGCCGCTCTCTGGGGTTTACATACACCTGCACAATTGGAAAAATTTAGACCCCACAGCCCTAAGCTTTTACCTCATGCCTTTGGCCTGCGAACTAAGCGGGATAAACGTTTTTTCAGCCGCTAGTGCAAAAGATAAGGAGATGTTTAACAAGCATGTGGGCTGCAGTCGCCTTTGGGAAAACTTGGTAAAATCTGGCAAACACACAGACATTCCCGCTTTAGAAAGGGCCTGGAGGAAGCAGAACCAAAGCTTTCAAGAACGTAGCCAGAAATATTACCTGTATCCTGACAACTAAGAGAGTCTTTTAAGCTATGGAGATACTAGGCATAGATATCGGAGGGTCCTACATTAAAAGTGGGCTAGTGGATGTCGTTCACGGAGGCATTCTGGCTGAACCCCTTCAGGTGCCTACACCTAGACCCGCTACGCCCGAAGCCTTTTTGGAGGTACTTGAGAGCATTCTTGCCTTGTGTTGCCAATATTTTTAAACACAAACAGTCGCAAGGG
>CAZEFS010000005.1:0-20460 GCA_964511545.1 uncultured Opitutales bacterium | reverse complement strand
TTCCGACGCTACACCCTAGGCCAAGGGCTGACATGCCTAGCTTAAATCTGGAATATTCAAAGCTCAGCGCCCTAGAGGTCACACCCAGGTACGATCTACAAGTTCCTTCTGTTTTGCTAAAATACGAAAAAACCCACAAGTCAGACAATGATAGCTGGACAAGCACCGAAGTAGACGCCTACCCTGAGGGCTCCAATGGCCAAGAGTTTAACGCCATGGTCCTAACCATAGACCTTGTCGGCTCTCGTTCTACTAGGATCAAGCAAAAGATCACCACTCGCCCCATAAATGCCGGATCTATCACCTGGTGGCAAAGCCAAATACCGTTTCTGGCTTCCTTGCCTGAAGCCTCTATTACCCTACACCATTTTTCTCGAAAAAGTACCCTCCCGTTTGAGCTTGTCGAGGGTGCCATCGCTCCTTGGATGCACATAGAAGCAGAAGAAGACATCGTTCGTGCCACCCTTTCCTACGAAACCCAAGAGACAGTACTCCATCAGCAAGAAGTTGCCATTCGCCTCATTGCCACTAGTAGTGAAGGCAAAACTTTTAAGAAAACACTCACCCTCCACTCGCCAGAAGCGACTCCCCAAGGCTTAGCCACTATTTTATATCACTCACTGCACCAACTGCAGTACGAAGGCAGGGTGAATCTCTATGGCTCGCTTCCTAACGCACATATGGGCTCCACACTCAATATCCACGGAGGCGACGATACCTACGCCACCATGCAGGCTGTTCTGCAAGAGATACACGAAAACCTCGAAACCCAAAAGACGACTCTGGTCTTTGGTCCCCCCAAACACCTAGGCCCAACGGATCTTGTGGAGCTCCTGCGCATGGGCCGTAGGCGTCACTTTTCTCGTAGTGCTAGTAGCCGCCAGCACGGCTACGTTCCTGCCCAAACCTCTATCGAACAAGGGATCCACATGCCCTTGCAAAACACTACCTTGTCATACGGGAATTATCAAAAACTCACCTTCAAGCATCCAGAGCACGACAATACCTTTATCCAGCTCGATGCCCGTCCCCTAGGTGAAGACCTGCAAATCACATTAAGGAGCGAAATGGTCTGCCAAAACGGCGAGCTCAAAGAACGCCTCGTCCTAGCTAGCCAGCCCTTTGACCTTCCGCCAGAGTTTTTTGAAGAGGACGATGCCCCCCTCCCTGAGGATGCCTAACCTTTCAGTATCTCTTCTGCTTTTACCGTCTTTTTAAAATGCAAAAATCACTCAAATCTTTTCTCACACCCGTAAGCCAAGCAGGCCTGCCCATAGCCTGGGAAACCCTCCCCTACGACGGCAAAGAAACCTGCCTAGACATTAGCCCCCCCTCCCTCGCTAGGCTCTATTGGCTGACCGAGTCCATCACGATTCGCTACCATCTGCTCTACAGCTACCGCAATAGTTCTGAATCCTATCAAGGGGAGTTGCTCCTAACGTCTCCCTTCTTGCCCCACGAGCGTATCCATAGCCCTCCTGTGTTTGAATACGAGTCATCCGAAGAGGAAGCTTTCCGCGCTTTTGCCCAACTCGATCTTTATAATATCAGTCACCGCATACCCTTTCAAAACCGCTACGGCTTTAGTTTTGATTTCTTTTTTGAAAACGCCCGCAGCCTCCCCACTTTAGCTTTCTCCAATAGAGATTATAGCCAAACCATGCAGCACAAAGCCACCCAAAGCACTTCCTTCCTTGACCGTCCTTTTCCTGGATCCATCTATACCGTTTTCCCAGAAGCCACCGCTGCTATCCAAACCTTTGAAATTCACGTACACACTTATCACTACTAAACCTTTACTCAACCTTCCCCCTCCCCCCCAATTCTTAAAAATCCCCCTAGTCTTATAAAAACACTTAACTCTTCACTCAACATTCAACACTCAATCTTAACCCAAAACCCAAAACTCTTATGAAAAATACGAAACAGCACCCTACCATCAAAATGCTCCACTACCTGAGTCGCTCCCTTCAAATACTTATTAGGAAACAAAAGCTAGACCTAAAGTCCCTAGGCTATACTGAAAGCTTTGGACGCAAAAAGACCACCTCAACAACAAGGCCAGCTCGCAAACCCAAGGCAAAACCCGCTTCTGCATCCCAAAATCCACCCGCTTCTCCTAACACACAAGTCTCCTAAAGCCCAGCACCCTCCACCTCCTCTTGATTTTTTGCTAGTATTTCTTAATAAAGCCCTCTATATAAGTACCTATCAATTAGACTTCTTTCGAAACCACGTATTTTGTTTTCTGGGCAGGAAAAAATAAATGAAGAACCGCAGTGTACAGAAAACGTACATGAGGATTCTTGAATTTATTTTTGACGAACCCAGGGAGCAAAATACGTGGTTTCCAAAGAAGTCTATTATAAACCCTTAACCTTATAACTACCTTGGACACTAAAGAAATCAAACAAATCATAGAACTCATGCAAAAATTTGACTTGTCTGAGTTTGATATCGAGCATGAAGACCTCAAGCTGCACCTAAAGCGGAAATCTGGAGAAAACTTAAGTGCTACTCCTCACTTTGGTCCCATGCATTACCCTGTCGCACAGCCAATGTACGCTCCAGGACCGGACTCTACTAGTTCTGTGGCCAGCTCAGCCCCTAAAGAAGTAGACGCCAGTATTAAATTCATAAAGTCTCCTATGGTGGGCACCTTTTATACCACTTCCTCTCCTGGATCGCCTGCTCTTGTTAAAGTAGGAGACCAGCTATCACCCAATAGCACAGTCTGTATTATCGAAGCTATGAAGGTGATGAATGAGATCCACGCTGAAATCAGTGGTACAGTAGTAGAAATCCTTGTCCAAAACGGAGAAAATGTCGAATACGGCCAGCCGCTGTTTAAAATAAAGACTGCTTAGTCTCGTCTTAACCCTTTAGTCCCTAAACGTATATGTTTGAAAAAATTCTCATCGCAAATCGAGGCGAAATTGCTCTCAGAATCATCCGTGCTTGCCGCGAGCTGGGTATTCGTACCGTGGCTGTCTACTCCGAGGCCGATGAACAATCCTTACATGTGCAATTAGCGGACGAAGCGATCTGTATCGGTCCTGCCCAAAGTGCGGAAAGCTACCTCAAGGCTGTACGCATTCTCAGCGCTGCTAAAATTACAGACGCCGATGCCATACACCCAGGCTATGGATTTCTCTCCGAAAGAGAATCCTTTGCCGAGCAATGTGAAAGCGCTATTATCAAGTTTATCGGCCCCAAGCACCAAACTATCGCCCAGATGGGAGATAAGGCTAAGGCTAAAGACATCGCGAAGAAAGCCGGCGTACCGATTATCCCCGGTAGCGACGGCCCCATACAAGACGAGACCGAAGCCATAAAAGTAGCTAAAAAGATTGGGTTTCCGGTTATTATTAAGGCTGTAGCAGGCGGCGGGGGCAAGGGGATGCGCCTAGCCCACAATGCAGTTAGCCTTTCAAAAGAAATCGCTATCGCTCAGACAGAGGCTCAAAAGGCCTTTGGTGACAGTTCTGTTTATATCGAAAAATACCTGGAAGAACCTCGACATATCGAGTTTCAAATTATGGCCGATAGCTACGGTAATACCATTCATTTATTTGAGAGAGAGTGCTCTATTCAGCGCCGCTACCAAAAAATTATCGAAGAAGGCCCCTCCCCCTTTCTGACAGAGGAGCTGAGGAAAAAAATGGGAGACGCTGCTATCGCTATCGCTAAAGAGTGTCAGTACGAAAACGCCGGCACTATAGAGTTCCTAGTAGATAAGTATGGCAATTTCTACTTTATTGAGATGAATACACGTATTCAGGTAGAACACGGCGTTACAGAAGAAATTACTGGAATAGACCTCATTAAACTTCAAATCCAGATTGCCTGTGGTCAAAAATTGCCGCTCAAACAATCCGACGTTAAGATCCTAGGCCATGCTATTGAATGCCGGATTAACGTTGAAGACCCAGCCCGCAACTTTGCTCCTTGCCCTGGGAAAATAGGCCTTTACTATGCTCCCGGAGGCCATGGGGTGAGGATAGACTCTCACGCCTACTCTGGCTACTCCGTCCCCCCCCACTACGATAGTATGCTCTCAAAGCTCATCACGTTCGGCCATACCCGGGAAATCGCCATTGACCGTATGTACAGAGCCCTCAGCGAATATATCATCAAAGGCATTCCCACCACTATTCCCTTCTGCAAGGCCATCATGCAAGACCCAGCCTTTAGAACGGGCCAGTTCTCTACAAAGTATGTAGAAGAGTTTCTGAATCGCGCCCCTAAGAGTCTTTTTATCTCTCCTCAAGGCTAAACCATCTACTGATCCCCCTCCCCCCTCAAATAAATTATCTACAAGATATCCTTTTAGAACACTTTTTCTTTACAAATTTCATCTCTTTACAAACCTTTCTTTTTCCTCTAAGATCCATCCTATGGCACAGCACAAAAAAGAAACAAAATCTCCCACACACACAAAAACCCCTGCCCCCGCCCATGAAGATGACGGCTCTTTGGGCCAGATCAAAATCAACCATAGCGTCATAGCCAGTATCGTCCGCCTAGCAACACTGGAAATACAGGGCGTCTACGCTGTTGGTGGTAGCTTTGTAGACGGTATAGCTGAGATATTTTCCAAAAAAGAGTCTGACCGAGGCGTCCAAGTCAGTGAAGATGAAGAAGGAGCCTATCTGATCGATATTCGCGTCGTCCTGCAATTTGGGGTCGAGCTCACTAAAATAGCCCTGCATATTCAAGAAAACGTTATCGAGAAGATTCAAAAGATGACAATGAAATCTGTCAGTAAGGTCAATGTCATCATCGATGGGATCAAGATGGTAGCCGGCTCTGCTGAAAAGAAAAAGGATAATTCCGGCGAAGCCGTGGAAGACTAGAGGATCCCCCCTCCCCCCCTCAGGAAAAATAGTTTTTTTCCACTTTCTGAACCCCTCAGTTAAGTCCGAAGGCTTTGTGTTTTAGCCCTAGAGCTTTCTTTTTCTGCTTCAATAGTCCCTAAAACGGCCATACCTTAGGGACAATCCATAAAACGCCGATGAGGTAGATGACATTGATGCAAAGGCCTATCTTGACAAAGTCCATGAAGCGGTAGCCACCAACGGTATACACATAAGTATTCGTTTGATAGCCAATGGGCGTAGCAAAGGCATTGGAGGCTCCTATGCAGGTGGCTATCACAAAGGGCCTAGGGTCGACACCTATGGATAAAGCAATGTTGATAGCAATGGGTGTCATAATCACCACTGTGGCGTTGTTAGACAAGATCTCTGTCAGGAAGGCGGTTGCCAGGTAAACAGCAGCAAACAAGGTAAAAGCTCTCGCCCCAGCCCCTACATAGTTAAAGGCAAGCGAGCTAATCTGCCCTCCAATAAAGCTTGCCAGGCCGCTTGCTTCCATGGCTAGCCCCAGGGCCAAGGAGCTGTACACAATGATTAAAATGCGCCATTCTATGGCTGTATAAGCATCCTGGGGCTTGACACAGCCCGTTATGACTAAAAGAGCCGCCCCCATGAGAGAGCCAGCTACTATAGGAAGGACATTAAAAGCAGAGAGCAAGACAATAGAAAAAATAGTCAATAGTACAAGTGGGGCCCGAGCCTCCATGCTTCTTGCAGGCTGGCGGGAGTTATCCAAAATGATCATGTTAGAACTGGCTCTCAAGGCTTCTATCGCCCTATCTGCACCCATAAGAAGAAGGGTATCACCAGATTTTATCTGGGCAGACTGGGATTGGGCCCTCAAGTTCATGCCCTTTCTATGCACAGCAATGAGCATCACCCTAAACTGCCTAAAGAGGTGAATAGCCTGAACAGAATGTCCTACTAGGTTCGAATTAGGCGGTATCATAGCCTCTATGACGGAGGCCTCATCTAGAGAAATTTTTTCTAAGCCTTCTTCATCTAGACTAGAAATCTCAAGGCCTTTGGTGCTCTGGGCCTGACCAATAGCATGGGTATGGCAGGAAAACACAAGTCTATCTTCTGGCTCTAGAAGCATGCTATGTATGCCCGTTTGCAAGGGCTGGCCTTTACGAATCAGTTCTATAAGGCGTATGCCCTTTTTCTTTGCAAGGGCTGATTGCTCAAAGGCAAGCCCTATAAGCGGTGAATCCTTACGAATAAAGGTTTCTATCATAAACTCCTTTAGGCTTTCTTTAGGCAGGAGACTATACATACTCTCTCTATCTGGCAAAAGCTTCTTTCCAAATAAAGCTATATAAAGCGCACCCATCCCCATAAGCGGAAAGCCGATAATCCCTAACTCAAACATGGAAATAGGCTTTAGACCATAGTTACTAGCAATGTTGCTAGCTAAGATATTTGTACTCGTCCCAATCAGTGTACAACAACCCCCAAAAATAGACGCATAGGAAAGCGGGATCAAAATTTTTGAGGGGTTAATTTGAGCCTTCCTAGAAAGAGATAGCGCCACAGGAAGCAGAATCATCACTACAGCCGTATTATTCATAACCGTCGAAAATAGACCCACTACGCCTATAAATATAAAAATAAAATACGGATAGGAAAGGCCTGTTAAACACTCCATCTTCTCTGCTAGCTTTTCTATGAGCCCACACTTTTCCAGCGCAACATTTAAGACAAACATGGCCAAAATCGTGAGCGGAGCCTCTGCAGCAAAAACTGTTAGCAAATCCTTGACTCTCGGCATTTTAGATTCAGGAAAGGCAGCACCCAAGCCGAGTAATACTGCAAAAAGGCCCAACGCTGTCACATCTGGAGGCACCTTTTCAGCGACAAAGCTTGTAATGACCAATATCGTAATAACACAAACAAGTAAAGCTTCCCAAGGCATAGGCAAAAGTGGTATTTCTTAAGAATTTAATCTCTTTTTTACTCGCTGTCTACACAATTGAAGAGATTTACCTCTATGCTTCACTCCTATTCCTTAAAACTATCTATAAGACTGTATTAGACGGAACTATACAGTCCTTAGATACGCATAAAATACCATCTCGCACATAGACTCCATTCTTTTCAAAGCTATCATCTTTACCCTCTGGGGATAAACTGACATTGTCTCCTATTCGGGCATTCATATCAATAATAGCATTCTTAATATTACAATTCTTGCCTATTCCAAGGTTAGGAATGCCTTGTTCTTGATTTTTGGACATTTGATCCAAGGTCTCAAAAACATCCGCACCCATCACTATTACATTTTCAAGGGTAGATCCCTGGTTAATACAAGTCCTTACCCCAATGACACATTTCTTTAAAGTAGCACCCGATAAAATACTCCCGTCTCCAATAATACTCTGTTCTACCCTACAACTATTAAGCTTGATAGCTGGCAGGTGGCGAGAATTTGTGTAAATAGGGTGCGTGGCGTTATAGAAATTAAACTCTGGAATAGGATCTGTTAACAT
This sequence comes from uncultured Opitutales bacterium, assembly GCA_964511545.1. Lineage (GTDB taxonomy): Bacteria > Verrucomicrobiota > Verrucomicrobiia > Opitutales > CAZEFS01 > CAZEFS01. The sequence continues at coordinate 13,094 of CAZEFS010000005.1, read as the reverse complement.
GAGATTTGCCTCAAAAAAGGCCCGGACTGTCCCTATATCCTCCCAGTAACCATCAAAAATATAACTATAAAGCTTAGACTGGCTTAGAAGCTGGGGTATTACCTCTCCACCAAAGTCCTTATATTCATTATCTAAGGCTTTTTGTAATACAGAAGCCTTAAACAAATAAATTCCCATGGAGGCCAAACATAGGTTATTTTTTTCTTTGCCCTCAAGAAGCCCTTCCAAAAGGCCAGGGGCGACTATCAGTTTTTGTATGTCTGTTGCTAGCTTAGGCTTTTCAACAAAGCTCTGGATTCGTCTTGCTTCATTGACTTGTAAAGCCCCAAAGGCAGAAATTTTTTCTTTTGGGAGGGGTTTGGCAGCCACAGTCACGTCAGCCTTCGTTGCTATATGCTGTTCTAGCATATCTTTAAAATCCATCGCATACAGCTGGTCCCCAGAGAGAATCAAAAATAAATTTTCATCCTCGGCCTTAAAATGATGCCAATTTTGCCTAACTGCATCAGCAGTTCCTTGGTACCAGTTATCATTCATTTCTGTCTGCTCGGCAGATAAGATCTCCACAAACCCGCCTCCAAAGGGATCAAAATGGAAGGCCTGATGGATATGCCGGTGTAAGGAAGCTGTGTTAAACTGAGTTAAGAGATAAATACGGGTAAATCCAGAATTGATGCAATTGCTAATGGGGATATCCACTAGGCGATATTTGCCAGCTAGGGGAACTGCTGGCTTGCATCTTAAACGCGTTAATGGATATAGGCGGCTTCCACGACCACCACCCATGATCACACAGTGTATCTTAGGTTTCTTTTCCACACAAGGGGTAGGCTAGAATCTTGAGGTAGGGAGTTAAGTAAGATGTACACTCAAAGTGAGTAGCATCTAAAGGTTATTTTTTAACCAGCAACAGATTTTATCAATTTATAAATAAAAACAAAGCAAAATCCCTACGCATTTTCACGAAAGCAGCACTAAACTGCTTTAGAAATCATCTAGAAACTTAAAAAACAGGCCAAGCAGGTCCGTCCTGAAGGTTGCTTTTAAACTCAAAATTTACTCTTCAAGCCTCTGAATGTTTCATTTCCGAAGAAATTCTAATGCGGCAGCTTAAATTGATATTGATTTATTAATAGCATTAGTTTACAATACTTTTCTTTCTGTTATCGCATATGGATTTCCCCTCTCATCCTTCATCACATGCTGCGGGCCATACAATTGGCAAGCTTCAGGGGCTGACCCCTGGCAAGCCAGCTTCTAATAACCAGCTCAAATTCATTCAGGTTTCCCTAGGTGGGCTAAAAAGATACATTCGTTCCACCCTAAAGCACGCGAAGCCCTATTTTTTTCAGCATAAAAGAGAAAACCCAAACCACGGGTTAAAAACCTTCAGCAAAACCTTTCACAATCTCTCTATCGTCTCTAAGCCAGGAGAAAAAAGACAGCTTCTTAATGCTTTCACTAAATGCAAAACCCTACCGGAGTCTAAACTGATTTCAAGCACAGCCTCAGGCAATTCTCCTGTTTTAAAAGATGAAGAACTCAATCGCAAAGCTATAGAAATCTTTGGCCCTAAGAGCTGGAAAGCTGTTTTAAATAGCCCGCAAGCTGAGGACATTAAAGAACAAGTTCAGGCATTCATTAAAAAAAGAGAAGCAGTGTTGAAGCGAACAGAAAACATTCAGTTTAAAGACACGCCGCTAAAAAAGTTTCTAGACAAGCTGACCCTAGATTCATTTCAGCAAATGCGTGAGATGAAACGCTCCTTATATAATCTAAGAAGGCTTTTAAATAAGGTTCGTTCAGTAGACAAAGAAGGCCAACAGCTTGCCTATCGTATCCATGCTATCACAGAACAAGAGACAATCCGGACTATCGATGAATTGGGTGATATACAAACAGGAGGTGTCTCTCCCCATAGTTTTTCACCAGCGGAAATTCTTTTTCTCCTAAAACACGATCTAAAGCATAGCCTAAACCCTAAAAATCAAGAACTATTTGATAAACTTAGTATCCATGGGGAGAATCTTCTTGAAAAAAAGCAATCCCTCATAGAAATTTTTAGTAAAGATGAAATTCTTCGCCTAGAAAGAAAAAAGATGATTGCTAAAAGTGGGACTGCAGGCGAATGGGCCTTAAATTATCCCAAAACTAGACGTTCTTCTATTATTAGGGACAGAACTCGCTTAGAAGCAAGCAACTACAAGCCTCTGATGGATGATTTTGAAGTCTATCAAAGCTTACAAAAAAAATATAGTATTGCTGGGTCTACAAATCTTGCAGAAATCACCAAAAGACTCAAAAAAGGTCTGCAAACACCTAGAGCTATCCTTAATCTTGTAGGAGCAGTAACAAAAAGCGGTGCTAAAAGCGGGGGAGTTGTAGAAGCTACTACCTTTGCCCATCCTATTCTAGGGCCTATTAGTCTTGCTCTAGGAACAGTCAATATCCTAGGAAACGCTTTGAATACGACTTCAGACCTGATTCAGTTAAAACAATCTAAAGATAAACAAAAAGTAGCTAAAGCTTTTTATAAAGAATACAAAAATAACCCTGATCATAAAGCATTAGCTGCGGTAGCCAAAAGGTTAAAAAACCACCATAACTATAGAGATGATATCATCAGCGCGTTTGTCCATAGTAACAAAACTTTACTGGCTGTAGCAGGCGTTGTAACAGGAGCTGTGATTTTTGGCTTAGCCATAGCTGGCTCTGCCGTTTCCATGGGGATTGCTAGCCCTATTCTAGGTGCTATAGGAGGGGCTTCTCTCAGTCTTACAGTAGGCCTGATATCTTATAAACTCAGCCTCTGGGCAAACCGAGAAATTCGGAGCAGCCGCTGGAAAAAACCCCATCAACAACTAGAGCAAATAAAGGCCTGTAAACAAGAACTCACAGCACTGCGATCCAACCCTGACAAAGATTTAGATCCTGCTATCTATAAAAATGATCTCAAATATAAGACTATTTTAGAAAAGAGTGAAGCCTACCAGCATTATATCAACGGCCCAAGACATAAAACGCGCATCGCTTCAAACCTTGCAAGTGAAGACTTGATTGCTAAAGAAGCTCTTATTTTTGCCAGGATGCACAGACTAGAAACATCCCTTCCCCAAGGAGCTTGGTTTGACAAAATGATCGGTGGCTTACAAAAGCTGCCCCTCATGGGAAGAGCCGTAAAAATTGCCTGGGGGGGACCCCATCTAGAGAAAGTCAGTAAGGATTGGAATAGCAGTATCCATAAAGGCCTACAATGGGTATGCGTCAACCACCAAGAAGCCATTAGCAAAGGATCCGACACCATAGCCTTGAGTGATTATGAAAGGGGGCTTTTTCGCATGCATCCAGCTTACTCTAGATGTATGGCAATCATCACTAGCCAAGAACCCTTCTTAGAAGTTACAGACAAAGAAGAAAAATTGAAACCCCAAGAAGATCAAGCAGTGATGAAAGAAAAAAGACTGAAGGCCTGGGAAAACCAAGCGTTTTCCTTGTTTCCTCAAGAAGCCCTTGGAGGTTATCTTTGTAAAGTTTTAGAATCTGAAGGCCTTTTTACAGCAAACCCAAATCTTCAAAAGCATGTCGCACAGCTTATTCTCAAACCGAAGCGTACCCCGGAAGAAGACGCCCTGCTTCTAAGTACTCTAAGAGAAGAACAAAAACTAGGAGAACAAAAAAGCCCTCTTTTCTTAACCAAGAATTATCAAATCTTAAAATATCAGGCTTTAAAAGAAGCAGAAAAAACTATTCCCAAAGAAGTTCAGAGCACCCTATTTGGTGAAAAAATTATAAATGACCTCCATACCCCAGAAGCCTCTCCAGAAATTCAAAAGAATTTTAATATAGAAAACTTTGAACAAGGCTCATCTAAGAATCGATTCTCAAAAAATGACGCTGTGCATGAATACATTCACCTGCGTTCTATCAGCCACAGTAATGGCCTGAGTATAGAAACCATGATTCTTCACCTAAAGCAGGAACAAATCTTCAATAAAACCAATCACTTTCATGAGATTACTCAAAATGCTGATACTCCGTGGACTGGTTTTTTAACCCAGCTCGGTGCAAGCAAACGAGACCTGCAAGCTATTCTGAGAAGTAGCAATGATAATATTTCCCAAAACTTATTGAGTAAAATCGTCCTTCGAAACTGACCTACTCCCTTTCCCTATGGCTCCTTTCAGTAATATCCCTGGTTTTTCAAGTATTGTGAGTAATTTTAGAAAACTATTTCCCTATGAAACTCAAGGAAATGCATCGAAGATAAAACAGAACAATAAAAAACCGTTATTAGACCACAAAGAACACAAAAGCCCTGCAGAACTAAAAAAAACCACACCCAAGCTCTTACAAAATAGAAGATCAAACCGGCCGCTTTCTCTAAGAAGGCAATGGGATACCTTAAGAAATCTGATACCTATTTCCCAGAATATAGGCCGCTTGGGCGATGCCCCTATCACATTTTTAGGACAAAATACAAAAACTTTAGAAGCGCCTCAAAACCACATTGTAGCCTCTAAGGCTGATCCAGAGATACTTCAAAAGTTGAATGAAGTAGAAAACAAGCTCAATCCAGAAGAGAAAAAAGCAGGCCTTCCCCTTCTCGATACACCGATTGCTAGATCCAGAAAAGAACAGTCTAGATTTACGAAATTTATCATAAAACACTTCAATAACCCCGAAAAAGCAAAACGAAAAGCGTATAAAAGTGAAATAAAGAAGATCTTAGAGCATTTCGATACACTCCCTCCTGAGAGGCAAAGACAGCTCCAGGCCTTTCAATATTACTATAATATTAAACCCAAGAAAAAAAAACGGACTTCTTTGGAATCCTGGAATAAAAAAATCAAGGCAGCCCTCACTTATGCAGAACAGGTGTCTACTTTTGTAAAAAACCTAGCCACTATTGGACAAAGAATTGCCGTACCCTCTTCCATCCATGCTGTTGTACAAACCTCAGCCCAAACGACTGCTAGTGTTGCCTCGGCAGCGGTAGAAGCTGCAGGAATAGGCTTAGGAGCTGCGTTTATACCCATCCAAATATTTGAATCTCTGCGTAGTATAAAAAAGGCTCTTAGAAGCAAAGAAAACTATGACTATGCCAATACCTACATCAAACAACATACCACAGAGTCGAATAAAAAACCTTCTGATACAGAAAAAGAGTTACTTGCTTCAGCTCGTTATTTAAGAAACAAGCAAAACTATTGGAATAAAAGAATAGATGCTGTAGATGCTGTACAGGGCTTGGTTTCTACAGGATTAACGACTGCTTGCGCCCTGGTAGCCGCTCTAGCTGTCCCTATTTTTCCTATCTTGACTCCTATTATGGGCGGAGTCGGTCTGGGTATTATCACAGGCTCTTTAGGCGTCACTTTGGGGCTGACTACATTTAAGAACTCTAAAGGCATTTATAAATGGACAAAAGCCAAAATGGCTAAAAAGGCCTATGAAAACCCTGAAAGTATCTTTGCTAAAAGCGCAAAAAGACAAGCCTTTAAGGAATATAAGCTAGAAAATGAGATGGAAGGCAAAAATATTAAATTAAAAAACCTTTCTCCTGCCTCAAGAACCCTTTTAGAAAATGAAATCAACATTAGAGCCAAAGAACTTTTAAAACAGACGCATATGCAGTACAGTGGTAAGTTTGCGGCTAAAAACCTCTATGAAAGGCTATGTGCTGAGCAAATTTTATATCATAATAATAAAGAACCTACTGCAACATTAGTAGATGGGCCTGTTGTAGGATTTTTAAAGCACTTTAACGTCGATGAGACTGTCGTAAAGGCTATTATAGACTGTCCTGATGAGAAAACATCTCAAAAACTTTTGCGAAATGAGATGAAAAAAGGCATCAGTAATTTAAATCGAAAAGATATAGATAAAGCCTTAAAAGAAGCTAAAGAAAAACGTCAGCAGGCCAAAACCCCGTAGGTTGCGTGCTTTTACAAGATCTGGAGTGAAGGATAGTTCAGCTTAGGCGAAGATTCATGCTTGCAAAGTTACGTAAGGAGTGTAAATTTTTTCTTAAATAATATGTTTGAGCTTCACTCTTCTTACACGCCGCAGGGAGACCAGCCTAAGGCTATCCAAGGGCTTTTAGAGTCCTTAGACAAATCCAATGCCTACCAAACTCTCCTGGGAGTAACCGGTTCTGGTAAAACCTTTACCGTAGCCAATATAATACAAAAGATTCAGAAACCTACCCTCATTATCTCGCACAACAAAACCTTAGCTGCGCAGCTTTATTCTGAATTTAAGTCTTTTTTCCCTAAAAATGCAGTAGAATATTTCATCAGCTATTACGATTACTACAGGCCGGAAGCGTATTTACCCCAAACGGATACCTATATAGAAAAGGATGCCTCTATCAATGATGATATTGAGCGCCTTCGCATTTCAGCTGCAAGCTCGCTTACAAACCGCTCAGATGTGATTGTCATAGCGAGCGTTTCGTGCATTTATGGCCTAGGATCTCCTAGTGATTTTAAAGACCTGAGCCTTCCTCTGAGGCCAGGGATGAGCTTAGAAAGAGATGTACTACTCGAGCAACTAGTGGCTATTGCATATGAAAGAAATGCCATTGAGTTTAAACGAGGTAAATTTAGGGTAAAGGGAGATGTCGTAGATATTTTTCCTGCCTATACCCAGGACGCTATACGGATAGAATTTTTGGGAGATAACATAGAGACCTTGCAACGTATAGATCCTCTGACCGGTAAGGTTTTAGCGAATCTTAGCCACTTTGTCCTTTTCCCAGCTAACCCCTATGTGACCACACCTGCTAGCCTGAAAAAAGCAATTGTTAATATAAAGCAAGAGCTCGAAGAACGTATAGTAGAACTCGAACAGCAGAATAAACTTTTGGAAGCCCAACGCCTCCGCATGAGGACTGAATATGACTTAGAAATGATGCAGGAAGTGGGCTACTGCTCTAGTATCGAGAATTACTCCAGGCACCTCTCAGGTAGAAGGCCCGGCGAGAGGCCCTATTGCTTGATGGACTTCTTTCCGGAAGACTATTTTTTAGTCATCGATGAAAGCCATGTAACCCTTCCTCAAATTAGAGCCATGTACAACGGTGATTATGCAAGGAAATTTAAACTTGTAGATTTTGGCTTTCGTTTGCCTTCAGCCTTGGATAATAGACCCTTAAAGTTTGAAGAGTTTCTGAACATTGCGCCGCAAACCCTTTTTGTTTCTGCTACTCCTGGGCCGTTTGAATTAGAAAAATCTTCAGCTGTCGTAGAACAGCTCATACGGCCTACCGGCCTCCTAGATCCAGTGATTGATATTCGCTCTACTAAAGGCCAGGTGGAGAATCTTATTTCTGAAATACACGAAACACTCAAGCAAAAAACTCGGGTGCTTGTCATTACGCTTACCAAGCGAATGTCTGAAGATATTGCAAACTTCCTTAAAAAAGAAGGTATAAATGTAGAATACCTACATTCTGAAATAGATGCCATAGAAAGAGTTGAGATTTTAAAAAACCTAAGATCTGGCAAAGTGGATGTACTTGTGGGAATAAACCTTCTAAGAGAAGGCTTAGACTTGCCTGAAGTCTCAGTTGTAGGGATCTTAGACGCTGACAAAGAAGGATTTTTAAGAAGCGAGACGAGCTTGGTTCAGATAGCAGGGAGAGCAGCTAGGCATGTCCAAGGAAGAGTCATCCTGTATGCAGACCATTTAACAGATTCTTTAAAGCGATTTATCCATACAACAGAATATAGACGGGCTAAGCAAATGGCACACAATAAAGAACACAACATCACTCCTAAAACTGCCTTCAGGCCCGTACAGGAAAGCTTAGTACAGAAGGATGATACCCTAGCTCAGATTAAAAAGTCTAAAAAATCTAACTCGTTTTTCAAGGAAACTCTAAAAAACCTCGAAAAAGAAATGATTGAAGCGGCTAAAGCTTTAGAGTTCGAAAGAGCGGCAGTCTTAAGAGATCAAATTGACTTTCTCAAAAAGTCCAAAATGGGATAAGAAAAAGGAGGTAAATAAGATGATAGAGTCAGTGAATAAGTAAAAACTTATTGAGAACTTATTCACATCTTAAGGTTTATAAGTTTTTGTTCAGAGGTTTATTCAGAAAAAATAAAACAGGAGATTCCTTTCAAAACTGCCGAAGAAGATTTGTTCAGATATTCACAGACCATAATAAGAATACTCTTTTAAGAATTCTTAAGATAATAGTATTAGAGGTAACATAAAGGTATTGCTAGTTTAAAAAAAATGAACACAGTAAGTAGCTATGAAAGTGAAGATAAACAGAGATCATTTTTTTAGGGCTATACAACAAGTGCTCAACATCGTAAGCACCCGGCCCAGCTTGCCGATATTAACCAATGTATTGTTAGAAGCTAGGGAAGATTGCCTGAAGCTAACCACAACCAGCCTCGACTTAAGCATTAGCTGCCATGTACAGGCAGAGGTAGAAAAACCAGGTTGTGTTACCCTACCTGTTCGAAAATTAGGTACTATTATCCACTCTTTACCCTCCCAAAATGTTAACCTAGAGACTAGTTCCTCTTATCAAACTAAGATCAGTTCTGGCGGATCTTTATTTAAAATAACCGGCATGGGGCCTGAAGAATTCCCTACTTTACCTGAAGTGCCCGAAGGCCCTTCTCTTAGCCTCAAGCAGGAGACCTTAGGCCTTATGCTGAAGAGTATAGTCTATGCACAGTCTGGAGATGAGAGTCGCTATATTTTGAATGGAGTTTATTTTCACAAGCAACACGATAAACTTACCTTAGTAGCTACAGATGGAAGGCGCTTAGCTATTATTTCTAAAGACATAAACATAGAAGCATCGCAAGTAGGAGCTTTTATTTTACCAGCAAAAACTGTCGGAGAGCTGATTCGTCTCTTAGGGAAAAATGCCTCTATTTATATTCACTCTACCGATAAGCAAGTATTTTTTACCATAGAAGAAGAAGCCTCAAAAGAAGGATTGGTAGGATCCACCCAACTTGTTTCCAAATTAGTAGATGGCAAATACCCAGATTATAACCAAGTAGTTCCTAAACAAACAGACCATCGCATCAAGATAGAGAGAGAACTTTTACTCAATTGCATCCAGCGAGCAGCCTTGGTTACCACGGAAAAGCACAATTCTATCAAGCTCACATTTAATAAAAACCTTCTAGAACTAAGTGCTTCAAGTACAGAGTATGGAGATGCTCAAGAGACTTTAGCCATAGCCTATGAAGGGCCGGATCTCAGTATCGCCTTTAATCCTTATTATCTTATGGATCCTTTAAAAGCGCTCACAAAAGACGAAGTTTTCTTTGAGTTTAAGGATGAGCTTAGTCCTGGTGTATTCAAAACATTAGATCAATTTCTGTGTGTAGTGATGCCTTTACGCCTAAACTAGGAAAATCCACCCTAAAGGGATTTGGAAAAGGCTAGAATTGCCTTCAAAAAAGATGATAATCTCTATAATTTATGTTTTGATTAGTTTTTCCTTATTTTTTACATCTATAGGGGGGAAGAAGCGTTTTATGTCGGCTGCTATAGTTAATAGATGGATCCGCTGGATTTTGATGTCTTTATGCTTTGCGTATGTGTTAAAAACTATGGAATGGTCTAGTAAACCCGAGTGGCTCTTGTTTTTAACAGCATTTTTGGGGTGGTTTGTATTAGAGACAGCTTATAATTGGTTGGCTATCCGGGCATTAAACAGAAGTGATATACCTTTATTTCCTAATTATAGAAAAGATCCTGAAGGTGTATTTTGGCCGGCTTTTTTTTTAAAAGAAAAAGAAACTATTGAGGAACTTGGGTTTAAAAAAACAGACGTACTTTTTATGGATATGGGGGAGGGTGTCAAGTTACATTCTGTTTTTTTTGAAAATGAGCCTAAAACGATCCGTTTACAAGTGACGTTTTTACCCCAAGTGAATAAGCCCTTTGCTGTATTTTATACCTTATTTAGCGCCACGAAAGAAAGCCTCTATCAGACAGATAATACGGGGCTGCCCTTTGGAGGGTTTTTTCCAAACCATTGGTCGGCTTTCAGGCGGCCCTTATATTCTTTTAAAAAGCTTTATGATGCTCATAAAAAACGCTTAGAGAACACAGTGCTTTTGCCATGGACTATAACAGCCCTAGAACAAATGGTTCAGCAGCAACGACTCTTAGAGTGTTATAATATTGAGAAAGGTTTTGTTCAAAAAAGAGAGAGCTTTTCTGAAGGCGAAGGACGTATTAGCCCTGAAGGTTGTTACCGTATGTGGAAAGAACTTTGGTTTTTAAACTACCTAGGAAGAACTCTCTCGTATTAAATAGATTCAGTCTTATGAGCCCTCCTGCCCCCTTATAACATGGATTACGGCGCTTTTTTTAAAGAAAACCTACAAGATATACAAAGAGAAGGTCGTTACCGCATTTTCGCAAACTTAGAACGCTGTGCTCAGGATTTTCCCTACGCTTTCATTCACAAAGCGGGTACTACAAGCCGTGTTGTGATATGGTGTGCCAATGACTATTTAGGCATGGGTCAAAACGAAAAAGTCCTTCAGGCTATGCGTTTAGCAGCTACAAAAGTGGGAGCTGGAGCGGGAGGGACACGAAATATTTCAGGTACGAATCATCACCATGTTCTCTTAGAAGGAGAACTAGCAGATTTGCATGATAAGGATGCTGCGCTTCTATTTTCTTCTGGCTATGTAGCAAATGAAGCCAGTATGAGTGCTTTAGGAAGATATTTGCCGAATTGTGTTATCTTCTCAGATGCCCACAACCATGCCTCCATTATCCAAGGCATACGCAATAGCGGGGCTAAAAAAGAGATCTTTCGTCATAATGATTTGATGGACCTTCGTCAGCGCCTGCAAGCCTATCCCAGAGAGCAGGCAAAGCTGATTGTTTTTGAGTCTGTTTATTCTATGGATGGGGATATTGCTCCTATCGAAGGCATCTGTGATTTAGCTGAAGCATACCACGCCCTTAGCTTCATAGATGAGGTGCATGCAGTAGGGATGTATGGCTATAAAGGAGGAGGTATGGCTCAGGCGCAAGGCCAAAGCGGGCGTATAGACATCATAGAAGGCACGCTCGGTAAAGCCTTTGGGGTTGCAGGTGGCTATATTGCAGGTTCCGTAGAGAGTGTTGACTTTATAAGAAGTGTGGCTGCTGGTTTTATATTTACTACAGCTATGCCCCCTCCTGTAGCAGCTGCAGCCCTGGCTAGTGTGAAGCACCTGAAGTATAGTGCTACAGAAAGGACGGCCCATCAGGAAGTAGTGGCGCTTGTAAAATATAAACTTAGCCAGGCAGATCTTCCGTTGCTGCCTTCTCCTTCCCATATTTTACCTATTTGGGTAGGAGATGCACACCGATGTAAGTTGATAGCAGATTATTTATTAGAAAAACATGCGATTTATGTGCAGCCTATAAACTACCCAACTGTCCCCAAAGGGGCAGAACGGTTACGCCTTACCCCTAGCCCCCTTCACACTTTGGATATGATAGAACATTTGGTGGAGGCCCTAAAAGATACATGGAGAACATTGGATCTACCTTTAAAAGCTAATGACTGTATAAAAGAAGCATTGTGTGGATATGTGGATTAATAATATGGGGCGTTATTTTCCCCCCTTTAGGCTGGGCTGATCTACGCCGTAGAGCCTTCTTATAGCCCTACGGCATGCGATCAGAGCATGGGTTTGCTTTTTTTTAATGAGGCTGTACCTCAGTTCTTATACATGTATATATATATATATCAGACGATATCTGCGGGCTTGGAGTCGGTTTGGTTAAGATATCGGCGACTGAGAACGTAGGTGAGGAGCTTTTCTAAACTGTCTCTGACAATCTTGTCAGGGATGCCCTTAGTTTGTGGGTGGTTCATGTGAGCAACGTCTATCCAGTCCATCTCTCGTAGATCATCTGAAGTGAACTTGTCGAACATTATGTTGGCCATCTCGACAGGAATCATAGCTTGCTCACCGAATGTATACATTATTGTGTCTCGCTTATCGCCTGGAGAAAGCTTGAATACGGCTTTTACACGATTGTCGTTAGTCAAGCTCTTATCTTCAGTAAAGGTGACTAGGGTATCTTCTCGTCTTTCACCTGGAGATAGCTTATCTGCTGCATTGATACGGTCTGCTATATTTAACTTCTGATCTTCAATGAAGGCGAGCAAGATCTGGTCTCGTCGATCACCTGGAGAGAGCATGTCTGCTGCTTTGATGCGATCTGATATCTTTAATTTCTGATCTTGAATGAAGGCGAGTAAGACGTCGTTTCGTCTATTACCGGGAGATAGCTTGCCTGCAGCCTCTAAGCGGCCCCGTAGAGAGAGTTTTTTATCTTGAATTAATTCGACTAAGGCATCGTCTCGTTTATCCCCTAGAGGTAGCCGCTTTGCTGCCTGCATGCGGTACCATGCGTCCAAGGTCCTATCGGAAGTAAATTGATTTAAGATGCTGTCTCGTTGACTTCCTGGAGGGAGTTTGTCCGCAACTTTTATGCGGCGCGATAGGCTCAAGCTCTCATCTTCAGCCCATTGTGATAAGATATCTTCTCGGCTCCTGCCTGGGGAGAGCTTGTCGGCAGCTTGTATACGGGCAGCTAACGGTAACCTCTCATCTGTAGCTAATGCCAGTAAGAGGTGGTCTCGTCTATTCCCAGAAGAGAACTTGTCTGCCGCTTCTAGACGGCATGAGATATCCAAGCTCTGGTCTTGCGCTAAGCCTATTAAGGCGTTTTTACGAATATCCCCTCGAATGAGCTTTTCTGCTGCTTGTATACGACAGGATGCATCCAGACTGGGGTCATTCACTAATGCCAGTAAGGCGTTGTCAGACTGTGCTCCTGGAGTGGCCCTTCCGATATTGCTTAGAAGAGATTGTATATCGATAGTCTGGCTTTGAGGGATGTTGACTAATGGGCCCTGTTGTGAGGGGGCGAGATCGATTTTGAGGTCTGTGAAGGCCTTAGCTTCTAGTTGGGCTGTGTGGTCTAGGTCCTGGTCTTGTGCTAGAGCTGAAAACACTGCAACTTTCTGCTTAAGGTCAAGGATCTTATCAGCTGCCTTCAAGCGCAGCTTGTCTTTTAGGCTCTTATCTTCTGCTAGT
>CAZEFS010000004.1:8885-21374 GCA_964511545.1 uncultured Opitutales bacterium | reverse complement strand
GCTGAGACCCTCCTCATGCGCCTAGGACGGGGAAGCGGAGCACGAGGCCTTGCTGCACCCCGGCCTGTTCAGAAGGTAGGCCCCTACGTGCATTTGCGTCCCTTTCTGGGCCTTAGCAAGGCGTTTATCGTGAGAACCCTGCGAGCCTGCGGGGTCCCCTGGCGGGAGGACGCTAGCAATGTTGAAGGGTTCTACCTACGTAACCGTATTCGTAAGCAAGTTTTACCTGCTTTACAGGATGTTTTTAAAGAACGAGAGGCACTAAAAGGTTTTGCGCTCTCCCGCACTTTATTAGAAGAAGAAGATGAGGCGTTGGACCTTTGGTTGGCTCAAATTTTGAAAAACCAAGACTTAGCAAAAGGCCTTTCGAGAGCTTGTCTAACAGGCTTACCCAGGGCCTTATGGCGGCGGGCCTTGCATGTATTTTTAAGGTTTCACGGAATCCAGAACTGTCTCTCTTCTCAAGGCTTTGAGAGGCTTTTAAATGAGTTTTATGATCATACTCTTCGGCCCTTTGCTATTGGAGATAAAACTTTGATTTTACAAAAAGAAGAGCCAGGAAAACAGCAGCAGCCGTCCTTACTTGTGTCTATACAAAAAAAAGAAGAGCCACCGCTTCCAGTTTTAAACCCCATTCTGTTACAAAGGGGAATGATTCTTCATTTTCCGAATGCTGATGCTCTCAAAATAGAGGGCTTTCCGGGTAGCTATGAAGAGCGCCTAGCCTCTATTGAGGCCCGAGAGGCCAGTCTTTATGAGGCTTTTGTAGCAGCAGATAGGCCCCTTTACTATCGCTTTTGGAAGCAAGGAGACCGTTACCGCCCGCTGAATGCCCCAGGATCGAAGAAACTACAGGACCTGTTTGTCGATAAAAAAGTGCCTAAAGGACTGCGCTCTCAGCTCCCAGTTGTGCTGGATGAGGCTTTTCGACCTATTTGGGCGCCAGGCTTGCCGGTTGCGGACTCTCATAAAATTTTACCCGCTACTCAGCTCGCTCTGAAGTTGACTTATACGAAAAACATCTAATACTTTAGGCCTTTTGACATGCAAAAACGTAAAAAATCCTTTCCAACTCAGCGCTTTCAGCCCAGGGTGTTTCTCATCTGGCTGAGCATTCTTTTATCTTTAGCAGTTCTGTGGGTGATTTCGCCTGATCAGCAAGGTATGACTGTACGCAAAACCTGGACGATGAATGACGTCTTAGTCGCAGCTGAAGCAGGTACTATTGTGAGCGGCGTCATCAAGGCAGACCCTACCCGTGGCCAGGAGTGGTACGTAGTATCTGGAGAGATGAAAAACCCAGACTATAAGCCAGGGGCCCAAGGTTTAGCACCCACTCTTCCTTTTAGCGCCCAAGGTAGACTGACTAATGACCGCTATAACACCTTTTTAAAACAAAATATCCAGTGGCAAGAAAAACCGGCTACGACTTTCGTGACCGATCTAGTCTTTAGCGTCCTGCCGTTTGTTATTATTATTAGTTTGCTCTATTTCTTTTTCCTCAGGCAGATTCGCTCAGCAGGTAAAGGAGCCTTTAGCTTTGGGAAGAGCAAGGCAAAGCTCTTGACTCAAAATCGAGACCGTGTGCTTTTCTCGGATGTAGCAGGCTGCAGAGAGTCCAAAGAAGAGGTGAGTGAAATCGTAGATTTTCTGAAAGACCCCAAGAAGTTTCAGGACGTCGGTGGTCGCATTCCTAAAGGTATTCTGATGGTAGGCCCTCCAGGAACTGGAAAGACGCTCCTGGCAAAGGCCGTAGCAGGCGAGGCGGATGTGCCCTTTTTTACTATTAGCGGCTCAGACTTTGTGGAGATGTTTGTGGGCGTAGGGGCAGCCAGAGTGAGAGATATGTTTGAACAAGGCCGAAAAAATGCCCCCTGCCTGATATTTATTGATGAAATTGATGCTGTCGGCCGCCAAAGAGGCGCTGGGCTAGGGGGTGGTAATGATGAAAGAGAGCAAACCTTAAACGCTTTACTGGTCGAAATGGATGGCTTTGATGGCCACGAAGGAGTGATCATTGTTGCTGCTACCAATAGGCCTGATGTCCTGGATAGCGCTCTTTTAAGACCAGGACGCTTTGACAGGCAAGT
Organism: uncultured Opitutales bacterium; assembly: GCA_964511545.1. Lineage (GTDB taxonomy): Bacteria > Verrucomicrobiota > Verrucomicrobiia > Opitutales > CAZEFS01 > CAZEFS01. The sequence goes on along the minus strand of CAZEFS010000004.1, from coordinate 19,284 downwards.
CATCATTGATCTTCCAGACCTTGCGGGAAGAGAGGAAATCCTTTGCCTACATGCAAAAAAGATTAAACTCAAAAAAGGTCTAGACCTGAGCGTTGTAGCTCGTAATACCTCCGGATTTTCTGGGGCAGACTTGGCAAATCTTCTCAATGAAAGTGCTCTCTTTGCAGCACGCCATGGTAAAAAAGAGGTCAGCAAAGAAGATATTGATGAAGCGCGTGATAAAATCGCCTACGGGCGTGAGCGCCGTAAGCTCATGGATGATGAGGATAAGAAAATTACCGCTTATCACGAGGCAGGCCATGCGATTGTCCAGGCTGTGATAGACGATGGTAGGCTACCCGTCCACAAGGTGACTATTATTCCCCGTGGGCAGAGCCTAGGGAGCACCATGTTTATCCCCAAAAAAGACATTCTCAATTACAGCCGTAGTTTTTCTCTCAACCAAATTTGTTGCGCTATGGGCGGACGGGTTGCCGAAGCTTTAGCTTTGGGAGAGATCACAAGCGGTGCTAGCTCAGACATTAAAAATGCTACCAAGATCGCCCGCCATATGGTCTGCGACTGGGGTATGACAGACCTGGGTACTATTGCCTTTGGTGAAAACCAAGAGCATATCTTCTTGGCCAAGGAGATCACCCGCAGTCAAAATTATAGCGAACAAACTGCGCAGAAGATAGATCAAAACATCCAGGCTATTGTGGGCGAAGGCTATAAGCGGGCTGAAAGTATCCTGACTCAACACCGTAAAGCCCTAGATACTTTGGCACAAGCATTACTAGAGTACGAAACGCTTGAGGGTAAACACGTTCATGAGATTTTAGATACAGGGGCTTTACAATCACCGGTGGTCTCTTCCCAAAAGTCTAAACAAGACGAAGAAGAGCCTAAAACACCCCCTTCCACAGAGCCTCAAAGACTAGAGCCCAGCTCTGGACCCATTTTGCCTGCTGAAAGTGCACCTTCTACGGTTTTATAAATAAGGCTGTGTCAGCTTTAAAGGCAGCTCAGAAAGCGGATGGTAATGCCCTATGAATGACTATGCTTAGGTAGACAGTTTGGAAGGAATATTGATCTATAAAAAAAGGCCTATTGAGAAATAGACCTTTTTCTTAAAACCTATGCTCGGAATAGTAGCAATAGGTTGATTACCTCTTATCTTACCAGGCCCTCCAGCCTGGTAAAAGGTGGATCCTGTTCTTAGGACAAGGAGCTAGGATGAAAAGAAAATGTTTTAGGGCTAAGACCCTCATGCTCTCCTCTGTTGCTAGAGGGATCTAGGGCTTCTCGGGTTTTATAATAGTGGTGTAATAGGGTCCCTAGGGGATGGGCTTTGGCGTCTAGATTGAGCTGTTTGTCTCCTTGGGTGAGGGTATAGGTACCGTCTGAGGATGGGCTTATGCATAGGGGATCTCGGCTGGTGGCGTTCAGCCCCAAATGTTGGAGAGTGGGATGCTGTAGGATTTGCCGCTCTAAAGAGCTTTTATGAATCTCTAATGCACCGGTGGTGTTGAGCGTGGGTTCTTGAGAAGCGTTGAGTCTAGACTGAAAGGTGTCATGGGGGCCCTGCGCTTTAAAAGATTCACAGGCCTTGCCCACGAATGCTTTTCCAAGGCTGATTAAACCGCTTGCAAGGATACTATGCATCCCTTATTCTTAGCAAACTCTGTGCCAAGATAGTGTTTGTGAATAGGCTGCTTGCGCAATCCTTTTCGAACCGTCTCCCAAACTAGAGCGACTATTGAGTCCAATAAAATAAAGATAGCGCTATTTTATTCTTGCAATGCGTTTTCAGTTTTATATACCTTAGCACTGTTTTTAATACGTCTAGGGTTCATGCGGAACCCCAAGTCAGTCTTATATATTATTTGGGTCGATAGCTCAATGGTAGAGCAGTGGCCTTTTAAGCCATTGGTTCGGGGTTCGAGTCCCCGTCGGCCTACTTGATGGAAATGTTTGTATCTACTCTGTATAGCTAAAAGAATAAGCTATGAAGCAGGGAAGTATGGAGATGAAGTCCTTGCTCTAGTATACAATAAGACCATTCAGGACCTTCCTTCGGGCCAAAAGACTCCCTTTTAAGGGAAAGATAACTTATCCAGACTAGGGTAGCTGCATCATCACAGATCACTACGTATCGTAGTCCTGAAACAGAGCTGCCTACCATCAAGAGCTAAACCTAAGGCTATAGTGACCCTATGAGGGGTATAAGAGCCAGACAGGGTAGAGGTTAAAAAGTCTATTAAAAGTGAATTATATTTTTAGAAAAATAACAAAAAATACTTGTATCTCAATATAATTCTTAATATATGTGTACGTACTTACACTAATCAAAATTAAAACACAAAAATTCAACCAAATACCATGAATCCTATAGTACCTATACCGACAAACGTTGTACAAAGACTGAACCAAGCCTCTTTTCAGAATAATAATAGCCAAAGTCCTATAGCCTCTGAGATAAAAAGCTTAGCCAGTCAGATACCAGACGCATGCACTAGCAGAAAGGTCCAAGAGTTAATAGTATCAAGCCTAGGGCCAGAGCGAGAAGAGGCCCTTAGCAATTTGGAAAAATCCCTACGTTTGAAGAATTAGAAAGAGCTATTCACTGCTTTATAAAAGAGGAGGGGGCCATGGAGCCATCAGGGCTGAATTCCAGTGTTCATCCCTGATGCATTTAGCCGGTTTGGATCGATTCAACCACCTCCAACACCTGGATTTGAAGGGTTGTCGGCAGCTGATAGACATCAGCGCGTTAGAGTTTGCACAGGATATTCAGCATCTCAATTTAAAGGGCTGTTATGGTGTCAAAGACATCAGTTCACTACAAAACTTGCAGAAAATACAGTACTTTAATCTTTATCAGTGCTATTACATTGAAGACATTAGTGTCTTACAATACTTAGAGAACCTCCAGCATCTAGAATTGAGTTGCAACGAGCTCAGCGATATCAGTGTTTTGAAGCATTTGCAGAACCTCCAGCACTTGAGTTTGTATGGCTGCAATAAGATTCAAGACTTTAGTGCCTTGCAATATTTACCAAGTCTCCACTATCTAAATTTGGACCAATCCTATCAGCTGAGTGATTGCAGTATATTGCAAGATCTGAACCTCCAACACCTCAGTTTAAGCGACGCCCTGAAGGATCTCAGTGTAGTGAAGCATTTTAAAGATCTTCAATACTTAAATTTAAGTGGCTGTAGCGAGCTCACCGATATCAGTGCCTTGCAGTATTTACCAAAGCTCCAGTCCCTGAATTTGAATAATTGAGTTTAACTAATTACAACCTTCTCACCGATCTCAGTAGTTTACAGCCTCTACACAATCTTCAACATTTGAATTTAAATAATTGCGATCAGCTTACCGATATCAGTGCCTTACAGTACTTACCAAATCTCCAACACTTGAGCATTTATTCACAGATCTCTACTCAGATTCAGGATATTCAGGCATTAGGAAACCTAAAGAATCTCCAATATCTAAAATTGCATGGTGCCCAGACCCATAACATTCAAGCACTAGGACATTTAAAGAAACTCCAATCCCTAGACTTGTACAGCTTTAACCAGCTTCGCGATATTAGCGCGTTAAACCATTTATATAATCTTGAGAGCCTAAAAATTCAGAGCTCCTCGATCCAGGAGATTCAAGAACTAGGAAATTTGAAAAATCTCCAATGGTTGGAGATTATGGGTTGCAGCCAGGTTGGAGATATCCAAGCCTTAGGCAATTTACGGAATCTTCAATACCTGAGGTTGGAAGGCTGGCAGGGTACGGACATTCGTGCCTTAGGAAATCTGAAGCAACTAAACAACTTGTCTTTGCACCATTGTAAGCACATCAGTGACATTCGTGCATTGGAATCTTTAAGGAACCTTGAAAGCTTGAATGTGGATCAATGCAAAAAGCTTACAAACATCGATGTAGTAGAAAAGCTACCCAATCTTAAACGTGTTCAGATTGGGAGTTCACCTGTTGATCTCAAGTTCCTTCCAGAGGGCTTTCAGCGTATAGAATTGTATTAGAACGACCAACACTCAAAGACGCTCAGCGTAAGATGATTCAACCTGTAAAGGCATATTTCCCCTTCCTTTAGCCTCAGCCCAACAAGCCCTGTAGCCGCTCGCGCGAGGCCAATACCTCCGCCTGAGTCAGTTTCGGGGAGAATTCCAAAACAACCCTATGATGGGGTTTGATGTAGGTGCTCAGGAGCTTAAAGTCTACTACGCCGCTGCCTAGGGCCTGGTGGTCAAGACCGTTGGCGGTGGTATCATGCAGGTGAAAGCCTAAGGTGTGGGGTGCCAGTTTTTCTAGATGCTTCTTAGGCTCCAATAGGCCCCACTGGGCCTTGATCTGCGCATGACCAGCATCGTGCCAGTAACCGATATAATCACTTGAAAAGCTTTGAAGAAAAGGCAGGAGAGATCTTTCAGTCGGTAGCTCTAGCAGGTCCTCTCGGTTCTCTATGCCAAGCGAGATGCGCTTTTTTTCTGCCTGCTCTAGTAGGGGCTCCAGGCAGGTTCTGACTCGTTCTAAGGCTTTTGTTTCTTTTTTATAAATAGCTCCTAAGGTTTGTTTAAAAGCTTCTTGATAAGAGGAGTTTTCAGACAAGGGGAGGGCAGGGCTTTGTCTGGCTACTTGTTTTAAATGCTTTACGGGATTGGAGAAAAAAAACGCTACACTCCCCAGATGACAGACAAGGAAAGAGGCCCCCACTTTTTCTGCAAAATTCAGAGACACCAAAGAGTGTTTTAGCCAGGCCTTGCGTTCTGTAGGCTTCCAAGTACTCGGTTTGTAAAGGTTAGGGCTGGCCTTAGCGTAGCCTTCGGGTAGAGGGCAGAAATTATGCACCGAGCCCACCTGGATGAACCCTTCTTTCACTGCTTTTAAGATCCCCGGTACGAGCGAGTAGGGGATATTATGACTCAGCTCTACGTGGCTAAATCCGAGATCTGCCACTGCTGCTAAAAGAGCATAGCCATCTTCATATCTATGAGCCAGCCAAGAGGTAGAAAGGGATAGTGGAGGGGGCATGGTACAAAAATATAATTCTGGGGTCCTATTCAGTTTTAAAAGCTTTCACCCTGAGACAATAAACTTCTAATCTCAACATATTTTAAAACTATCTCATAAGCCATCATAAAAACCAAGTGCTGATCCACATTTAGCAAGTGGCAATGCATTGCTAGGAAAGACGCTGGACACGGCTTGGTTTTTGAAGCTAGGAGTCTTGCCAGAACCTGTTATTTTTGTTTTTTAGCCTTCTTGCTGGCTGGCTGAAAATCCTCTATTGTGGCTTCTTCGCCTTCAGGAGCTTGAGATCCATCCTCTTTGCCTTCCTCTTCATCTTCATCCCATTTCATGGTTTCGTCTAGTTCTAGCTCTTCTTCATCCAGCTCGGGTAATTCTTCTTCGGCAGGCAGCTCAGCCACTACCTTGTTTTTCTTTTCTAACTCTTCGTTATCCAGCTCATACCCATAGGGGATATACTCTAGAATATCACAGATTTCATGGAAAATATGCGTGTTATTACCTTCCATAAAGTCGTTATTTTGGCGCTCGCGCAGGGCTTCTTCTACTTCATCCAGGGTGAGGGGTTGCTCAAAGTCAATCAGCTCATTGAGGAGCTTGATGCGCAGTTTGGTGATGTGGTTCAGAAAGTCTGCATAGGGGCTCTTATCTTCATCCAAGAGGTCTGGCAGAGCAAAGAGTGGCTCCTCAGACTCGGTGATGTTTTCCTGACTTGCTTCTAGACGAATAGACCCATCTGGCAACTCCTTTTGAATAGTGAGCGGATAGAAGGCAAGTTCAAAAAGCTCTGGCTGCAGATTGTATTCCCTTAAGGGATCCATTAAGTCGAGGATATGTTGGATTTGCTTAGGGTCTAACACACTCAGGCTATCAACATCCCAGTGTGCAGGATCGCTCGTTTCTTTGACCCACCAGGTAGAGTCTTCCCTCGGGGAAGCAATGCACCATTTTAAATAAGAAGAAGTTTTGCTCATAATTGTCGCTTGCTATAAAATAACTAAAACTACTAAAAGGCAAGCTTAAGCTGCTGAAAGCTGAATATTTTAGGATTTTTTGAAGTGTGGGGGGAGGTGAATTTTTAATACTGTCTCTCACTGCCTAGATCGACCAGTGTTTATTTATTTTGTTGATGTTTTAAATCAAAAATAATATATTATCATGTATATTATGGAAACCTCTAATGTCAAAAAAAATACCCTTGCAAACAATACTCCGCTGCTTTCTCAAGGTGCTTTAGGTTCCTTGGATCGTTCCAATAGTTTAGCAGCAAACCCAGCTCAACAGAGGCCTGCCTGCATGGATCAAGCTAAGAGCCTTGATGTGGGCGCTAAGCATAATAGTTTGAGAAAAAATCAGGCCAATACGAAACCCAAGGCATTTGAATACGATTTAACAGGGCTCATGAAGCTTCCCAATGAGATGAAGCATGCAATATTTTCAAGCCTAGGCCAGAAAGATTTAGAGAACCTTTTCGAAGCTGTAGAAAAACATATCTTGCTGGGGATGGCGGCAATTTCCAGCGCTAAGACGATTTGCCATGAAGCTAAGCCCTGGATCGACCTACTAGAGATTGCTCTAGTGAGTTTTTCTCAGGATATTTATTTTAATACAAGCATCTATAAAGTCTTGAATTGTGCGCAAAAATTAGATTTCAAACACCTGTTTAAAAACTCTCCTTTACTGCATGTGGATTTTTCTTGTCGGGGATTGAAGCAGTTTACTTACTCAGATCTAAAAAAACTGTTAAAGGGTCGCATCTACGGCTTTAAAAGCCTAGCATTAAAAGGGCTTAAGGAAAAAGAATTAGTGTTTTCTACCAAATGCTTTCCAAAATTAGAAGCTCTTAAAATAGAAGAGGCAGATGCCTTAAAAGCATTTGAGCTAGACGATGAGTTATACACATGTAAGAATCTAGAATTACTCGATTGTAAAGAGCTTCGCAGAGTAGACGTGCAAGATGCTTTTCAGTTAAAGTCTTTTACCTGTACAGATGCTAAAAATTTAGAACAGCTTTCAGTGCCCTCAAGAAGCCGTATCGAATCCTTTGACCTTTCAGGCTGCTCTCTGCAAAACGCAGATTTAACCCTATTTACTACTCAACTCGTGAGATTTATCAGTTCGCTGCACAATCTTAAGGAACTCAACTTGCATAATCTCCCTATAACTGATCTTAGCTTTTTAAAGGACTTAACTGGACTAGAAACGATCAATCTATCCTATTTATCGGATGAAGAGGATGCTAGGTTGAGCTTAAACCACCCTCTCAACTTATCAACCCTCAATAAGCTTAAAGAGATCAATCTATCAGGCCGGACGATAAGGGATCTTAGCTTTCTAAGCCCTCTAAAATCTTTAGAAAAAATTGATTTGTCTGCCATCATGTTAGAGAATGAGGCTATCTTAGAGTCTTTGGGGCTTTTAACCCATTTAAAGGTATTGGACCTAAGAGATAATGAGCAGATTACAGACTTAGATTTTTTAGAGCCCCTTATACAATTAGAAGTGTTGCAATTAGATGGATGTGAGGCAATGAATCCAGAGAGTTTTGGAGTGTTAGCTCGTTTAGATAAACTTAAAAAACTAAGCTTGGCTTCTAATGAGCAGATTACAGATTTAGACTTTTTGCTGCCCCTGACTCACATACAGGAACTTAGCTTTGGAAATTACCCAAGCCTAAGAGTAGGAGCGTGGGATGTCTTGGGAGGCTTACCTCTGTTGAAAACATTGAGTGTTGTCTTGAATGCAGGCTCTGGGCTTTCTGATTTAAGCTTTTTAAGGGATTGTCCTCACCTAGAGGCCTTAGATTTCAGTTGGAGTTTTCCTGATATGGAGCCTGAGGCCTTTAACGAATTGAGACATCTCAAGCAACTCCGAAAGCTTGATTTAGGAGGCACAGTGATCAAAGACTTAGCAGTTTTAGAGCCCTTAGTATTGCTTCAGGAACTGAATATATCAGACTGTGAGTTATTGGATGAGGTGCAGCTTGAAGTTTTTCAAGCCCTTAGACCAGGATGTAAGATCATTAACAAGAAGACAGAGGTTCGAACCAGCTATGAGCCACAAGCTTCAGAATCTGAAGGCGAAGAAGAGCTTTTTTGGAGTGAAGAGGAAGATTAGAAAACCGAAGCATAGTCTTTGGCTTTTCTTTTACTTTACAAAACTGATTCCTAGCCCTAGGGTAGATGAATGCATCTTTTGGGATCTCCCCCATATGTGACAGGAAAAGAGGCCTTGCTTGCATGCAAGCAAGAGAGAGAGGCCTTACTGGTTCTATCCTCTTTAGCCCCTACCAATCTCAACTACGCGTGGGCGTTTACGCTAGTAGAAAACTGTGTCAGTCTAGGGGTTGTGCAGGCGGTGCTCTGCCCCGGGTCTCGTAATACGCCTTTACTCTTGGCCTTTGCAAAGCACCCAAACATAGAAGCCCTTTCAGCCTTGGACGAGCGTTCGGCCGCTTTTTTTGCCTTGGGCTTAGCAAAGCGATCCGGTATTCCTGTAGTTTTGGTATGCACTTCGGGTACGGCAGTGGCCAATTTTTACCCCGCGGTGATAGAAGCCTATAAGGCCCATGTACCGCTTCTAGTCCTGACTGCTGATAGGCCTTCTTGTTCGCGCTATTGCTCTACGCGGCAGACGATGAATCAGCTGGATGTGTTTGGCCGTTTTACGCGTTTTTCTGCAGATTTAACTTTACCAGAAGCTAAAGTAGAAAGCTTTGCTTATCTTCGGCAGACCTTTTTGCAGGCCTATGCAAAGGCCTTAGTGCCAGACCCTGGGCCTGTACATCTCAACATCCCCTTTGGTGAACCTTTGGATCCTAAACTAGACCCTTGTTTTCAGGCCTTTTGGAAAGAACTTCAGGCCTCTCGTGCCTTCCTACCTGCGGTACCTCCGCTTATCAGCCAGCCTAGTTTGGATGAGCTTGCTTTATCTCCTATTTTTGAGGCACTATTAGCGGCTAAAAAGGGACTGATCCTCTTAGGCAGCTGGCAGGATGAGGGGGAGGGTTTGAATGTTTTTTCTCAAAGCTTGAGAACGCTCTCAGCGTTGCTTCCCTGGCCGATCCTAGCGGACGTTACCTCCCCTGCGCGGTACTTAGAAACCCCGCTAGAAAATACGATTACGACCTATGACTTTCTCTTGGCAGACCCTCATTTAGCAACTGCCTTAAAGCCCAGTGTTGTCTTGCAAGTAGGGCCCTTGCCCAATAGTCAAAGACTGAATGCGTATCTAGCACATTTGGATGCCCCTACCTATATCTTGCACCCTTACGAAGATAGTCTAGATCCCCACCATAGGCAGGCCCAGCACCTTCGGCTCTCTTTAGACAGTTTTGTCAAAACTCTAGACTGCTATTGTCAATCTTCCCCCCACCCTCAATCTAAAACAGATCCTGCCTTTATGAACCTTTGGAAACGTGCAGACGCGTTAGCCCAGAGTGCCTTAAAAACAAAGCTAGACGCCGAAACCGCCCTCTTTGATGGCAAGGTAGCCTATGAGCTAGCGCGTATAGTACCGCCTAAGGCCCAGATTGTTCTTGCTAATAGCCGGACGGTGAGGAATGCGGAACAATTTTTCTTTTCTTCAGATAGGGAGTATAGGGTGTTTTTTAATGGAGGTGTCAATGGCTCAGATGGCATTAGTTCTACCGCTCTAGGGATAGCCCATAGGAGCGAATTGCCTACCATTTTGCTGATAGGGGATCTTGCCTTTTTACATGATAGCAATGCGCTTTTGCTAAGCCCAATATTTAAAGGAAGCCTCACGATAGTCATCGTTAATAATAACGGCGGAGGGATATTTGAGCAGCTGCCCATAGCCCAATACCCTGAACTAGAGCAGACCTTCGAAACATATATTACCACTCCACAAGCAGTCGATATAGCTGCTTTAGCCAAAGCTCATGGTATTTCCTATAAAGCCATTGCATCTTGGGAAGATCTACGATCTACCTTGTGTTTCCAGCCTGGCATTCATCTGATAGACATTAAAACCCATCGTAAATATGACGCAGCCTACCACTCCAGCCTCTTCCGTACCGTTTCCACCCAGCTCCGCTCCCTTGTGGAGAAGCGCTAAGTCCTATGAAGATATCCTTTATGAAAAGCTAGACGGCATTGCCAAAATCACCATCAATCGTCCCCACAAGCGCAATGCCTTTAGGCCTAAGACGATACTGGAGCTCTTAGATGCCTTTAACGATGCCCGTGAGGACTCAAAGATAGGGGTTATCCTTCTCACCGGCAAGGGGCCCCATACGGATGGCAAATACGCCTTTTGCTCCGGAGGCGACCAGGGGGTGCGAGGGCAGGGCGGCTATGTCGATGAGGGGGGAGTGCCACGGCTGAATGTACTGGACTTGCAGCGGGT
>CAZEFS010000004.1:0-8841 GCA_964511545.1 uncultured Opitutales bacterium | reverse complement strand
ATGCCATTGGAGGCGGACATGTCTTGCACGTAGTGTGCGACCTGACTATCGCTGCAGACAACGCCATTTTTGGCCAAACGGGCCCCAAGGTAGGCAGCTTTGACGGGGGCTTTGGCTCATCGTATTTAGCCAGAATTGTAGGGCAAAAAAAGGCTAGAGAGATCTGGTTTTTATGCCGCCAGTATAACGCACAAGAAGCCTTGGATATGGGCCTCATCAATGCGGTAGTCCCGGTAGAGGAACTTGAAGCTGAAGGCATAAAGTGGGCCCGCGAGGTGCTCGATAAAAGCCCCCTAGCCATACGCTGCCTCAAAGCTGCCCTCAATGCCGACTGCGACGGCCAAGCGGGCCTGCAAGAACTCGCCGGCAACGCGACTTTGCTCTACTACCTTACCGACGAAGCCAACCAGCGCAGCCAGGCGTTTCTTAATAAAGAGAAGATAGAGAATACTTTTCCTTGGCTGCCGTAGGGGGAAGACCCCTTCTCAGCTTTGCTTGCCGATGAAGCGTAGTATGCTTCCTTAACTATCATACAAACCCTCCTCCTCCGAGCTTTCGTCTTTGCTTTCAGCTGGGGGAGAGTCTGCAGGAGATGGGTTAAGGTCTGGCTCTGACTCTTTTTTTTGAGATTCAAAGCCTTTAAAACTAAAATATTCATTATTTTGAGATTTTAACTTTCTTAAATGCCTTGGGGTCAAATTTTCTAATGAGACAGTGAGGTCATTTTCGCTGATACCCACTGCAGCTAATTGAGTTATTAGATTAGTACGAATATCTTCGGCAGTATTTTTTTTATAGATTTTTTTGGGATTGTCCTTAAGAGCTCCTGGGATAGTAGAAACAATTACTTCATTTCCTTGCTTAGTTTTTGTAGTATTATGGCTTCCCTTTGTTCTGGAAGATTTAACACTTTGCGCTGTCTGGTAAATGGAGTTTTGCAGATCTTTTACTGGTATCTTTTCTTTATTTTCATCTAGCATCTCAAAGGTTTTGCGAGTTCCTCCACTAGGTTTGTATTTAGGGTTATTCGCTTCTAAAAGCGCTGATAATGCTGAAATTGGGTGTTTTTTCTGATTTTCGAAAGGCGCCTGGAGATCTACTGCAGCTATTACAGGTTGTTGTTCTTCTTGGACACTTATTGAAGTGAGAGTTTTTCCTTTCTTGTTTAATTTTTGTTCATGTTGTTTTGAATTTTGGCGCGCTTCAATATTAAACGATACTTCTGGATTAAAAATAGCATAAGAATAAGTGTAAGGTTGTGAAGGTTTCACTCCTGCTTTAGGTTTATTTGGTATTACATTTTTAACCTTGGCACTATCTTTTAATTCCTTTACTGTATCCTGTTTTTGTTTTGCTTTTATTATACTTAGCCTCTCGTCGTGGGACATACATTTTTGTCTCCTTTTTGATCGAGGAATGTTGTTTGTTTGCTCAGTTGAAACACTTTCTCTTTTTAATAGATACTCTTTTTCATACTCCTCCCAGAGTTTTTGAAAAGCTTTTTTCGTCTCTGGAGTTTCTTCTTCAATAAAACTATCTATATCTTTACAAGCAGTTGCAAAGCTCCAATCAATTGCATCCGGTTCGCTGAGATCAGCTTTCTTGAGTGTAGTTTTTTGGAAAGAGTCGAGCTTACACTCTATCAGTAGATATCGAGCTAGATCGACATCTTTAAAAAACTGTATTGCTAAATGTAATAGAGTGAAGTGTTGGAAGATTTTGATGTTTGGATCAAAACCCAACATTTTCAATGCTGCGAAAATATTTGTCCATGTACCTGAGCTGGCATTATAAGTACTTTTTATCTTCTTGATAAATAAACATATGAACTGATCGTCATTAATGATATTTCTTTCAAAGCTCCAGTTTTCTTCATTTATGAATAATGCTATATTGTTCTTGAGCGAGGGAGACATAACGAAAAGACTTAAAATAGGATATTGAATATCTTTGCTAATACTAAAGGGAGTCATAAACCAATAAATTAGGGCTGCTTTGATGTTTAGAGATTTTTCTTTTCTCCTAGATTTATCAAAAGTTTTTATTAAATCTATTAACCTCAAAACAATTTGAGCTCCTAAAATACTGATTTTTTTAAAGTTATCTGTTGTTTCTAATTTTTCTAGCTGAAACAACTTTATCAGCTTTTCTAGTACACCAATAGGATGAAGAAGCTTATAAGAAACCTTAGCATAATAAAAAATATAAGGCTCTACTTTTTCAAACATATCATCATCGGTAGTCCAAAAACCCTGCAGATAAGGTATCACTAAGTCGTGGTCTAGGATATCTCCTTCCCATGAATGCATATGCTCACTTAAAAAGGGCAAAATAAATTCAATCTGTTTTATCAAATTAGCATTTTTTTGTTTATAAAATTTTTCTATGATGGAAAGTTCCTCCCCAGTTTTCTGATGTAGAAGGTTAATGAGCTCTAAACACTCTTTTTCAATATCTAGGTCTAGTGAATTCTGTTCAATTTTGTTTCGCAGACCTTGGATTATAGTAATTGTATTTTCTATTTCATTAATAGGCTTTGAGTTTTCTTCTTCTTCAGTAGAGTTAATTTGAACTGCCATTCCTCCTGCTATAGATGAGTCCTCAGAGCTTTCAGCACTACTCACTATAGAGGGAGATCTTTGAAGCTCTTCTGGCTTAGATGAAAATTGAGTTTCTTCAGTAACTCCTGTTGTTTCTACTCTCGATCCTCGCTCAGGAGTTATAAGTGTATTATTATTAAAATCTTCTCCAGAAGAACTTTTTCTTAGAGGGCTACCAGTATTCAATTGAACCATATAAGCTGTGTTTGAATTTTAATTTAGAACTAAAAATTTAGTTCCGTTAAAAAGTCTTTAAATACTTTCTTATTCAAACACAACCACATAAATTCATTTTTTGTAATAAAATTAAAAATATATGCTATTGAAGCTTATTTTTTATGTAAATGAATAATCAATCTCACATAGATACACTTATTAGCTTGAAAATTCCTCTGATTTGTCCTCCTCCGAGCTTTCGTCTTTGCTTTCAGCTGGGGGAGAGTCTGCAGGAGATGGGTTAATGTCCTCTCCTGACATGTCATAGCTTTTGATCCCTAGCTTTTTCAGTAAAGCTTCTCTGAGTCTGATTTGAACATCTTGGAGGGTTTTCTTAAAGATTTCATTCTCTTTATGCGTCGCTACAGTGATGGCTGTCATACCTTTAAAGTGAAAAGTCCTATGGCTACCATGCTGGCTAACCGTCATATCTGGATAGAAAAACTTAAGAACAGTTTCAATATCGTCCAAATTAAACTTTATATTCGGGTTTTTATAGCGTGTATTCAAGGCTGTATCGATAGCCTCTAGAATATTTTTAATATTACTTTCTACATGAAGCTCAGGATCCTGATCCTGGATCAAATCTAGCAGCTCTAGCAAATCTGGATAGCCTATAAGGGGCTTTTCTTGGGCTTTCACTCGTTTCGAGACCTCCTTCGTAGTTGCTAAGCGTTGGAGTGCATTCTGGGCGATGGTTTTTCCAGCCGCAGCAGGATTTTTGACTATATCCACTACCGTTTTTACAGTATTGAGGCCTTCACCTATCGTCGTTTTGGTTTCGGTTACGGTTTGACTGACTTTAGTTCCAATTCGGCGCAAAAGAGATTTATTCTTCTTAGTTTCTTTTCTTTTGTTTTCTTGAGTGATTTTATCTTGCGCTATTTTTAGATGCGAAGGCTCCTCTGTGGGTTTTTGATATACAAAGTTATCAAATGATGCCTCTGAAGGGTTTGCTTTATTTCCTTGAGCCATTTTATCTTTGGTTGGATAAGGCAAGTTATTGTTTTGTTCCTGCTCTAGTAGCTCTGGTATCGTGATCGTAATAGGCGGCGGCGTAGCCGTCTGAGTACTGCTTTGAGCGATAGGTGTATGGGCTGTTTCATTCTTTTTAGCAGCGTTCTTCGCTTCTTCTGCTTCTTGTTTCAATCTTCTCTGCTCAGCTTTTTTTATTTTCCTTTTAGACAGTTTCTTAACGGGCTGGTTGGTTAGATTAGCTTCTTTTTTTTGATACAATCTATTAACTGCTGTAAATACCTGGTTTATTTTATTTTGATGTTCCCTATAGTCTTTTATAACCCTCTCACTGCGTTCATCCTTGTTTAATTCAGCGTAGCTCAGAGCTGTCTTCTTAAACTTATCTTTAATTTTGATATCTATCCCAGCAATCGTGAGTAGCTTGGCTACATCATAACCATACTTGGCTGCAAAAATAAGCGGTGTTTCACCCCATTGGTTCTGGAGGTTGATATTCTCTGGGGTGGCTTCTCTTTTACCTTGCGCGATGAGGTCTACTCTTGGGTTTTCAAGGCTATGCGGAGGCAAATCTAGGTATTGTTTCATTAAGACTGGCTCTATTTCATTGATCCATAGTTTATGAAAGGCTTCTCCTATTTCAGGGTCATAATCCCCTCCTGGTGTAGAAAATTCTCCTGGGTTTCTACAATAGGCTGCACAGCTCCACTGTTTTTCTTTGGAATTATTGAGTAGGCAATTAACAAATACAAATTTCTTCAATCCTTCCTCTAGGATCAGATACTTGAGTAAATTAAATTCCTGAAATTGTATAATTATGCGCAAAATCTCTACTCCATGTTTATCGAGCAGATCAGAGTGTAAACCCAGTTCCCTTAGTTTTTGAAATATACTGACCGCATTGGCTCTGTAGCCAGATAGGTTCTGTTTACACAAGCTCAGTATATTTTCCAGAAAAGGCAGGCTATTAAAAAAATCTTTTTGCAAACTTAGCTTTAGTCTTTTCTTATTTAGCTCTATTTCTTCAAGATCTTTTTGTGAATCGATGGCTTTGACAGATAAAACATTTAAGAAGCTTATGATAAAAACATTTTGGCTCTGGTTTTTTATACGCACGGGAGATAGTAACCAGTGTGCCACGTTCTTATAAGCTTTCTTGGTGATCTCATAGTATACCTTTTCATTGGTTGGATCTTCACATATCTGTGTCTTAATAGACATATCGGTAATGAATTCGATGAGTTCGATCAAGATCTCTTGGCTAAATGTATCCACTTCACTCACATCTGGAATAAGCGCTATCAGCCCATGGATAGCCTCGTTTAAAACTTCATCTGAAAGCCCTGCATAGGCATGCATGCTGTAATAAGAAACGACATATCTACTTGTTTTTATAGCGGCCTTCGAAGGGTCTTTTGAAAAACAGTCTCTTAGGTATGCTAGAACAGTTTTGGGATCTAAGAATTGCACTCCCATGCCTGCTTGCGTCCTAGCGTATGCACCAAAATGTGAACTCATATTGAATAAATATGATTCAATGACTTCTATGATACGAGTATTTTGTGCCTGGTAGGCTTTCTCAATAACAGAAAGATGATCACTTCCTTTTTTGTGCAAGAAGGCTATGAGTCCTTGGTAATTGTCTTTTGATCCATTTGCTCCCAGGGTAACAATGAGTTTGATAGTCGTCTCTGTTCTTTTCTTTTCTTCAATCAGTTTTTTGTTCTCTTCAATCAGTTTTACCAAATCTTTATTATTATTTTCCCTTGCATAGTCTAGGGCTGTTTTGCCAGTGGTGTCTTTTGCGTTTATATCTATGTAAAAACGTAGTCTTCCTGAATCAAATAAATGCTCGCTATCGTCGCTAAATTTTGCCGCATTGATGAGAAGCATCTTATGTGAATGTCTGATCTCATCTTTATTTTGGTCTTGTTCAGTGAGAGCAGGATATATGTGCTCATTCCATAGATTTTCAAATTTATAACATTCAGACTTAGAAAATGAATAATGGGCTCGCCATATATCTCTGAGATCTCTATTCTCAAAGAAATGCTTCATGGCATAGCCCGTAGTATCGCTGATATAATAGGGGTTAAACTTATACTCTAAAATAAGATGGCGTAAAAGCTCAAAGTCTTTCAGTTTTAGGGCTAGCTCAAGGATAGGGTGGTGGGTATTGATATGTGCTGGTCTTAGACCCAGGCGCTCTAGCTTTTCTAATAGGTGGATGCGGGCTTTGGACGGTTCACAGTGTGCGGATGCACATATTGACTTTTTAAATTCCTGTGTAGTGTTGAAAAATTCGCAATGTGTGCTGAGAAGAATAGACACAAACTTCGGGTTATTGGGAAACTCTTTATTAAAAACAATACCTTCTTGGTGGAATTTATTTATGGATCTAGCTTTTTGAGAATCATCAATCATAATGTCTAAAACGAGCAATTTTGACTTTCCTTTATAAAGTGTAAATGGAGTCATCAGCCAGCAAGCATACTCTTGTTGCATTTTGAGTACATGTTTCTCATCTTCTTGACAGTATTTGTACAAAGGGGCTTGTAAATCCAAGCACTGTGTATGAAGATCTCCTAAACTTGCCCAGTCACCAAAATAACTCAGAACTTTTCCTGGGTTTCCGGTTTTTTTTACGTCTGGGTTTCTATAACTAATAATTTTTCCTAGAATTGCAGTTCTTTTTTTGGAATATTCGGGAAAGTCTTCATCAGAAATCAGAGGTTCATAGTAAGTGCTTAATACGGTATGCAAGCAAAAATAAGATTTTACTTTATCTAAGCACGTTGAAGCGTCCCGAACAGTTTCTAAGTGCTTGCAAAATGCCTCTAAAATGGAATCTAGGTCAAGGAATGTGCCTTCAGGTTTAGAAGATAAGCCCTCAGAGATGGGGTTTTTAAAAATAGTGCAGATTAAATCTGTGAAATATGGTTCAAATACAGATATCAGTTTTTCTCTGTTTTCATTATAGATATATTCTACCAGACAGGTTTGGCTTCCACTTTCTTTAAAAAACAATGAAATAAGGCTCTTGTTGAATTGCTCTTTGTTGGCACGGGTGAAATGACTATTATTGGAAATAGCTTTGAGTGATTCTAACACCTTTAAGAAATCTGGATCTCTACCCGCTTTATGACATTCACTCAAGAGAGTTGTCAGGATGGATCTTGTTTGGAGACTCTGAGCTTCCATTCTCTGCGAAGCCTCTGACAGGGCAGGAGCACTTTCCATGTCTCCAGAAATGGGATTTTGAGGAAGATCCTGCGCTAAAGGAGCCTGATTCTCAAGGTTTGCAGTGCTGCTGCGTACGTTTGTTTGTAAAGAAGCGTTTATATTAGGGTTCATAGAATTTTTTATTTTTAAACAAAATTAAAGCCGAGATAAAGCTTATTATTAGATAATAATCAATGGAAAATATTAGACTTCTTCGGAAACTGTGTCTTTTGCTCCCTGGGTTCGTTCAGGCTTCAGGCTTCGCTTTAAAAGCTACGCCTGACACGTCGTTCTACGAACTACGCCCGACACGGCAGATGGTAAGCTGGTTCAAGCAAATTAACAAAATTTTCCTGCCCAGAAACCAAAATACCTGGTTTTCGAAGAAGCCTATTCGTAAAAAACCTGTGGCTCATACTATACTCCTACATTGACGAATTGTTTTTTCTTAAAATTCTGCAAGAATCATTTACTCCAAATTCTGGATCTGTTCTTTGATTTTTTCTAAACTCAGCTTGGCTCCTAGCATATGCTGGGTAATACTCAGGCTATTGGCCTTACTGCCGAGGGTGTTCCACTCTCTTTGTATTTCCTGGCAGAGAAATCCTATCTTTTGGCTACCGCTGCAGCTATCTTCAAGAGCAGCTCTAAATTGAATGCAGTGGCTATCCAAGCGTGTGAGTTCTTCTGTAATGTCAGACCTATCGGCAAAGAGGGCGAGTTCTTTGAGGACTCTTTCATCTTGCAGATCTAGCTCTAAGCCCGTTTGTTTGAGTCGGTCTAAAAGCTTTGCTCGGTAGTGGCTTATCGTTTCTGAGCTGAGGGCTTTGACGGCTTGGCTAGCATTTTCAAGCGCTAAAAGGTGGAGCAGAATGTCTGTTTTTAAGGCTAGGCCTTCTTGAATGCGGCTTTTTTCAAATTCGTTAAAGGCATCCTCTAGGGCTGTGAAAAAGGAACTTTGATAGGCTGTGGCATCTCTTAAGCCTGGGTTTTCAAGGCTATGAGCAGGTAAGCAAGCCAAAAGCCGGGCTAGCGTATCGATGGTGGGCTGGTAGGCTATCCCATTGTGCTCTGCCATAGTTTTGAGACCATCGAGTAAACCTTGGAGGGATCTTAGAGAAGGGAGCGCTTTTTCAGTTTCTGCTTTGGTTTCTTGCAGCTGGGCCTTTAGATAAACCCTCCCGCGCTTGACTCTTGTTTTTAAATAGCCTAAGACCTCCCGCTCTAGCATTTCTAGCGGCTTAGGTAAGTCCAGGATGACTTCTAGGGCCTTGCGGTTTAGCCCGCTGATACTCAGGCTAATAGTCTTATCTTCGGCTTTATATTCCCCGTAGCCATAGGCTGTCATACTTTTCATGCATTTATTTTGAGACTTGATTATCCACCCATAAAGCCTCAGTTTAGACGGAGTGGAGACTATTTTGCAAGCAAAAGGCTTAGAAAAAAGCTTTATAGGCCCTAAAAAAGAAGGTTCCGCCCTTCTTTCGGGGCTGGACCTTGTATTAGATAAAGGGGAAAGCCTCAGTATTGTCGGCCAGTCTGGGGTGGGTAAGTCCACCTTATTAAACCTTTTAGCGGGCCTAGATAGACCCGAAAGAGGAGAGGTTTTCTGGCAGGATGAGCCTATCGGCTCTCTGCCTTCGTGCCTGCTAAACCAGAGGCGAGCTGCTTTTTTAGGAATCGTATTTCAGGCCTATTATCTCATTCAAGAGCTGAATGTCTTAGAAAATATCCTTTTAGCTTGGAAAATTGCAAAACCTAAAGCCAGGGTAGATGCACTACTTTTAGTTAGGGTACGCAAGCTCTTGGCCTACTTAGGCCTAGAAGC
>CAZEFS010000003.1:0-21529 GCA_964511545.1 uncultured Opitutales bacterium | reverse complement strand
TCCTTATAGCTGGGTAAAGGGTCTGACAAGGATCGGCGTTTTGGCAGCTATTTTTAACCGGAGGGATCCTAGGGCCTTGGAGTGAACTTAAACCAAACTAGGCTTGAGCTGGGCTTCATCTGGAAGGGTGACTCTTAAGATGCCGAGGCTTTGGATCTGCATGTGCTTGGGGAGCTCCTGATAGGCGATCACCTGCATGCGGGGAAAGCTAGGCTCGAAAAAGCGCTTGAAAGCCAGGCGAAGCTCGGCAGTGGTAATGAGAATGGGTTCTAAGTTTTGTTCTATCAGGTAATTGAGCTTTTGAGAAAGGCTTTCTACTATACTCAGGGTCAGCGAGGGGTCTATGACCAGGCTCAGCTCAAAGTGTGAGCGTTTGACACGGCTGATCAGCTCTTGTTCTAGCTTTGAGTCTAGGGTTATGGCCTTTATGATGCCTGGCTCTGCCTCGTACTGGGGGATAAAAAAGCTTCCTAGCCTGCGGCGGACTTGTTCTGATAGGTCATCTGGGTTCTTAGTAAGACCAGCATAGTCGGCTATGGTTTCGAGAATGAGAGTGAGGTTTTTGATAGCGATTCTCTCTATTAATAAATTTTGTAAGACCCGCTGGATGATACCCACGCTGACAAGATCGGGCAAGAGCTCGCTCACCAGGGTGGGATTCTTTTCTTTCACTGTGTCAATGAGCTTTTGGGTATCTTCTCTTTCTAATAAAAAATATGCATGCTCTTTCAAAATTTCAGAGAGATGGGTGATGAGTACGGTACTGGAATCCACCACGGTATAGCCACTCAGCTCTGCTTTTTGTTTTTGAGCCTCCTCTATCCATATCGCTTCTAAGCCAAAGACAGGTTCTATGGTAGGAACCCCCTCTAGGGCCACTTCGCTACGGCTGACGTTCATGGCTAGGTGGCGATGGGGCATCAGGTGAGCTCTGGCAATTTCCTTGTTTTTTAGCAAGAATCGGTACTGCTGGGCCTCTAAGTCGATGCTGTCTTTCACAGAAATACCAGGTAAAATCAAACCTAGGTCCTTAGCGAATTTTTGCCTAACGCCTAGGATACGATCCATCACATCTCCCCCACTTTTAGCATCGATAAGGCTTAAAAGGCCATAGCCTAGCTCTACAGAAAAGCGTTCTACCTGTATCATTGCTTTAAGCTCCTCTAAAGAGCCTGGTGGAGGTTTTTCAGCTAAAGGGGGGGTCTTAGCTGCAGCTTGGGGGCCTATAATATTTTCAAATTTTCCACTTTCATCTTCTGAGGGGCTGGCTTTCAACTTCTTAGAAGCATACATGAATATAAGACCTAAAAAAACAAAAGGCAGTGAGGGAAGGCCTGGGACCACAGCAAAACAAAACATCATGAGAGCTGCTATCCCCACGGCTTTAGGGTAAAACAAGATCTGTTTCTTAAACTGGCGGCTGAGGTCTCCCCCATCTCCTGTACGGGTAGTGAGTATACCTGCCGCGACCGAAATAATCAGAGCTGGTATTTGCGAAACCAGTCCATCGCCTATTGAGAGCAAGGCATACTGCTGCAAAGCCTGCATAGCTGGGATATGCTTTTGAAATACCCCTATCCCTATACCCCCTACGATATTGACAAGGGTTATCAATATTCCTGCAATAGCGTCTCCTCTAACAAACTTGCTAGCACCGTCCATTGCCCCATAAAAGTCTGCTTCTTTTTGCACTTTTAGTCTACGTTTGGTAGCGGTGGCTTCGTCAATGATGCCGGCGTTTAGCTCCGCATCGATAGCCATTTGCTTTCCTGGCATGGCATCTAAGGTAAAACGGGCAGCTACTTCTGCGATACGGCCTGCACCCTTTGTGATGACGATAAAGTTAATAATAATGAGAATCAAAAATACGACTGAACCTACGATATAGTTGCCCCTCACCACAAAATCCCCAAAGGCCTCAATGAGGTTTCCGGCGTAGCCATCCAGCAGAATGAGCCTCGTAGAGGCGACGTTTAGCCCTAGACGGTATAAGGTAACACCCAGCAAAAAGGTAGGAAAGATAGAAAACTCAGCCGGGTCTTTGACATAGATCACAATGAGCATAACCAGCAAGGAAAGCGCGATACTTAAGGCCAGCAAGACGTCTATCATCAGCGCTGGAATGGGCATAATGAGCAGCAATACAATCCCAAATATCCCAAATGTAAAAACAATGTCTGTATTGCGTAAGGGTGTTTTAGAACTAAGCTCAATGGGGGAAGGAGTACTCATACGTTCATTGACGCTTCTGCCTGGCGGCGGGCCTTTAGTTTGAAAAAGTAGTATTTGTGCGTCCTATACACATAGGATAGAATCTCAGCTACCACACGATATAAATCTACAGGAATAGGACTGCCGACCTTGCCTAATTTGTAAAGAAGGCGGGCCGTCGGCTTATTTTCTACCATGGGAACTTCATACTGCTTAGCTAGGGTTTTGATACGTTCAGCAAAGCGATTCTTCCCCTTGGCCAAGACTATAGGAGCTTGGTCTTTACTATACTCGTACTTTAGGGCAATGGCATAGTGAGTGGGGTTAGTAATGATAACGTCTGCTGTAGGAACCTTTTGCAGGAGCTGCTTTTGCAAGAGTTGAAAAGAAAGGCGTTTGCGTATGCTCTTTAGAAGAGGGTCCCCCATGGCTTGCTTGTATTCTTCTTTTACCTCCTGGCGGGTCATTCTAAGGTCCTGCGTCGTTTTATGCCACTGGTAGAGATAGGTTAGAATCGCTATAAAGCTTAAAGCCAGAAGAAGCCTTCCCATCAGTCTTAAAAAAGCCTCTGACAAAAATCCAGTAAACCCATGCACCGATATGGGAACAGAAAAAAGAGGATCTTGAAGCAAACCCTTCAGACTATAGTAGAGGAGAACCCCTATACTGAAAAATTTTAAACCTTCGATGAGCAAGCTATACCAAAGAGAACTTGAAAACCAACGTTGAAAGCCTTGGACGGGGTTAATCCTCTCCCACTTTAGACTAAGAGCTTCTTGGGTAAGCTTAAACCCTGTTTGCAGGGCCCCAGCCAGTAAAGCTCCTAGTGAACACATCCCTAGCAAAGGACCCAGTGTATAGAGCTTCATCAGCAGATCTTGTTTAAACAGACTCACGACTCCATCTTTGCTCATATCTATGCTGTGTAGATTTGAAAAAACAGACTTTGTAAAGCTGAGTAGAGGAAAAAGCTTTTCTTCTAGGCCCATAGCAAATAAGATATAAGCTCCTGCCATAACACCTACCAGGCCTACTTCGCTCGAACGAGCGAAATTACCTTGTCTAAAGGCATCTTCACGCTTTTTAGCGGTTGGCTCTTCTGTTTTTTCATCCATACAAAAATGGGGTTAGCATGCGCTGAGGAGTAGCGAGAGCTTCTTCTAGAATATATTGAAACAGAAGGCGCAGGATAAACAAGAGAATCGTAAAACCTGCTAAAGCCCGGACTGCAAAACTAATAACAAAGACGTTAATCTTAGGGGCCGCCTTGCCTAAAATAAAAAAAGTCATATTGATCAGAAAATTAGCTGCGACCAAGGGTGCACCTATTTGCAGGCCCATTAAAAATACATAACCCACTGCTTCTAATAAAGCAGAGACATTTAAAAAAGAACCTAGAACATGAATGGGGAAGTAATGAAAACTATTTTTGAAGGCAATCAGCAACGTATGGTGCGTATTGCTTATAAAAATAATGATAGTCAGCGTATAAAGAAAAAGGCTTTCTAAGGGATTGTGAGTCTTATCTGTGAGGGGATCTAGCACACTACTCATACTAAAGCCCATTTCATTAGACACGATTTGCATAGCAAATTCAAAGATACTATAAGTCAGATATACCCCAAAGCTCATCAAAAAACCAATAAATCCTTCTTTGAGAGCGAGGAGAAACAACGACAGAAGGTCTTTAGGTAAAACCAGACTAGCATTGGGCCCTATCAGCAAGGCAAGCCCTGCAGCTATAGAGATAGTTAAGCTTGTAGGCAGACGATTCCCCCCAAGAAAAGGGATCAAAAGCAAAAATGTTGTGCCCCTGATGAAAGCAAAACCACTATAAAGAAGCTGTATTTCCCATGGAGACATAGCTGAGACGGAAGCTAAACATGTAGACTAGCCATAGCTTGCATACAACGGTTACAAAATTCTACCAACGTTTTCAGAACCCAATTTGCGCTAAAAAGAAGGACAAGTCCCAAAACCAGTAGCTTGGGGACAAAGGTAAGCGTTTGCTCCTGGATGCTAGTTACGGTTTGCAAAATACTCACCCCTAGCCCAACGGCTATAGCTGTCAGCATAAATGGACTAATAACGAGCATAGAAACATTAAACAGTTGTGTCACCCAATCGACAGCGTTTTCTATCGTCATAGATTAAAGCTTTGTACGATAGACTGGGTCAGCAGGTGCCATCCGTCCACCAAGACAAAGAGGAGAATTTTAAAGGGTAAGGAAAGAACCGCAGGGGGCATCATCATCATCCCCATAGCCATGAGCACAGAAGCTACCAGAAAGTCTATCACCAAAAAAGGTATAAAAATCATAAAACCCATCTGAAAAGCAGTCTTAAGCTCGCTTAATATAAAAGCCGGGATGACGGTAGTGATCGGTAAAGAAGGCCCTTGGCTTCCACCAGCTAAGCCTAAGAAAAACTCCAGATCTTTAGGCCGAGTTTGCTTTAACATAAAGTCTTTTAAATACTCTGTACCCTCGGCTAAAGCTTGCTTAGAGGTAATTTTATTTTCTATATAAGGAAGGGCAGCGTGGGTATAAATCCTATCAAAGACATTCCCCATCAAAAACAAGGTAAGAAAGAAAGCTAGCCCCACGATGAGCTGATTGGAAGGAGCTTGCTGTAAGCCAAGGGCGTTTCTGACGAATCCTAAAACAATAATAATGCGTGTGAAGCTGGTAGTGAGCATCAAAATAGAAGGCGCTACTGTAAGCAATGTCATCACTATCACTAGCTGGATAGCTAGGCTATAGTCTTCATTGCCATCTAGGCCTTGGATATTGAGACTAATGCCAGGGCCCTTTGCTGCTTCAGCAAAAACTAAAGGCGAAAAAATAAAATAGAAGAGACCGCAGTAAGAGCAGAAAGCTAGAAAAGATTTGAGAGAAAGTTTCACTCGTTTATACTCTAGGGGAGAAGAGAAATAAAGAGCTAGAAGCACTTAGGGGAATAGGCTCTTTAGACGCTAGATTATTTCAGATGATTTCACCTCTTGCGAGTCTAATTTACAAAGATATTGCATCCCTTGCGGGCTGGTTCCTAATAGCATTTTCTGACCTTCGTACTCCACTACAAACAAAAATTGTTTATGGCCTAGCATGCGTGTCTCTTTTACCTGCAGCTTATTCAGCTTGTTTTTTGATAAGCCTAAGCCCAAAATTTTTAAAGAAGACCCTTTGAGGTAGCGAACAAACATATAGGCTCCCCCACTCAGTAAAAATAAAAATAAAACAATTTTAATCAAGACCTGTGGTAAGCTTTCAGGAGGGGGCGGGCCATTCGCTATCACAGGAACATACACACTAGAAGCAGAAGCAGGACCCGGGGCATCATCAGTAAGAAGATTGGCTGACGGAGAAGAAGCAGCTGTGTCTAAGCCCTTGATAGCAACCAAGGGAGCATCTGCCCGGGGTGCCTTGTGGGTACAGGAAGCAAGCGTGAAACATAGACTGGCTATCAAAAAAAAGGCAGGCCTCATGGGCGGGCGTCTCCACTAAGGAGTTCATTGATTTTTATCCCAAAATGGTCTTCAACAACGACAACCTCGCCATAGGCGACCAGCTTACCATTCACGAGTAAACAAACGGGATCTTTAGCCTGTTGCTTCAGCTGGATAACAACCCCTGGGCTCAGCTCCATCACCTCCTTCATAGGAAGCTCGCATGAACCTAACTGGACCGTAAGATTGACTTTCACATCCAAGAGCAGGTCCATATTTTTGGCTTCAAGTTCTGTGTGCATAAAGGCTGGTCTAGTAGATAAAATCTAAGGGGGAGGTTTAATTTTTATGAAATTTATCCTTAATCTTAAAGGCTATTTTTTTATTATCAATACCAATTTCACCGATAAACTGCGGTATATTTTTAATCTTCAAAACAGTGCCCTCTACGGCTGACTGAGATACAGAAATGGTGTCCCCCACCCGAAGATCCAGGATATCTTGCACACTCAGTTCAGCAAGATTCCACTCCACAAACAGAGGAACGGTGATAGTGCTATAAGCGCTTTGCCACTGCATCTTCCGCTCTATAGTCCCCATAGTGCTGAGTTTTTTTTGCTGCTCTTGTATTTGTTTTATAATAGGCTCCATCATACTATAGGGGACACCGAGCTGTATAGGATGAGAGCAAGTTCCTAAACTTGCCTCCATGAGAAGGACGATCATCATGGCATCACTCGGGGCTACTTGCAAAAAGCGTCCACTACTTTCATGGCCGATAATTTTAGCCTGCAAGTCTTGAACAGCTGTCCATTGCCGGCACCATTCTGTTAGGATGATCTGGATGACTTCGTCCATCAAATTCAGCTCTATTTCTGTGAGGGGCCTTTCCTCCTGAATGGCTTGGCCTTTGCCCCCTAGCATACGCCCAACCATGGTAATTCCTAAAGCAGGCTTGATGTCTAAAATACCTACGCCTGTTAGACCTTCAACATTAAACAAACTCACATGAGAAGGATTGCTAATGCTTTCCATGTATTTAGCATAAGACATTGTCTGTAGCTTTCCCATTTTTAAACTGAAATCCATCCTAAAAAACATAGCAAGACGGGCAGCTAGATAATGTACAAATTTCTCATGCTGGATTTGTAGCTGACGAGTCTCATTTTCTGTAAAGTAAAGGGGATTTCGAAAATCATAGGTCTGAAATGCTATCTTATCCTCTTTATTCACACCTCCTCCTGAACGATAAAGGATGGCTGACCCCTCGCTGGTGAGTGCAGAGCCACTTGTCCTCTCTTCTGCAAGAGAGGAGATGCTTGCAGATGAAGCATCTACTTGAATTGGAGTATCCTCAGACATTATTGAACAACAAATTCAGAAAAATACATATTGCTAATAAGGTCTTTCTCCAAAACATTCGCATAGGCCACCAAAAGATCATTACGCAATTGGCTTCGAATGCCAGGGTTATCCAGGTCTACAATGGTTAAGGTAGAAAGAATGCTCAGCGTAGTATCAATAATTTTTGACTCGTTTTCTGTCATTATCGATTCAAAATCGGGGCTCTTACCCTCTAAGGTAAAGCTAATCTTGATATATCGGCTTTGCATAGTGCCTGCAAGATTGGCTATAATATTCTTAAAGGTTTTACTCGGCTTTGAGGACCCTCCTTCAGCTTTACTTTCTCCATGCCCCCCGTGCCCCCCTTCTTTTACCCCTCCTGCTTTTGGATGCTCACCTTTAGAGGCATCTACTGCAGTATTCAATGCCTTTTCTAAAGAACGTTTCATGCTAGGAATCAGCACAAATTGATTCATCAAAAAAGACAAGATAGGCATCAGCATCACCACTACTATAATGGGCAATAAGTCCTTTATTGGGCTAGAAGTTTTACTTTCTTTACTTTCAGAAACGGCTTCAGGCTTGGCCTCTTTTGGTGCTTCAAGTTTAGGTTCATCAGCCATAGGGTATAATAATTAAGGATTAACGCTTAAGATTCACTACCTCTTCAGAAATTTCATTAGCAGTAGCGAATACCCGGGCACAGGCTTGTACACGTTTTTGCTCATTCATCATACTGGTCAATTCTTGCGTTAAATCTACATTAGAAGACTCTAGGGCGCCAGCGTGGACCTTTGCTAACCTGCCACTACCAGGCTTGGAATGAGCCAAGTCAAACGGCATAGGCCCAGCTGCAGCAAAGTTGCTATAAAGGGCTTTGCCTTCCTTGGTGAGGGCTTGTTCATCATTAAAATCCATTAAAAGGATTTGCCCGATAGTAACAATATTATCATCTGTCATCACAAATGAAATATTACCTGTCTGGTCTATATTATAAGACTTTACTGTAGGGGCCTGGGCATTAATTTGGTCATCCGTAAAGGCATTGCCAGTATCATTAACTAGACGATTGTTTACTGTACTAAGAGAATAATCCATAACCACATCGGTAATAGAACCTTGGGCATTGGCATCTAGGGGATCTACTTTTTGATAGACGAGCATGCCATTATCTACTGTGGCCCTATAGGTAGGCATAGCGTTTTGTGCATGCATATAAGCCTGGAGCCTATAGCCTTCGGTGGTGACAAAAAACTTTCGGTCATCGATTTTAAAATCTCCTGAACGGCTAGCATAGTTTACACTCGAAATAGAGTCTCTCACTTTAAAATAACCTCTACCATCCAAGTAAAGATCACTCGCTCTTCCGGTTTCTTCTTTGTGACCCTTACTAAAATCGGTACTGACGGACACCACTTGGCAACCGGTACCAATTTGAATAGGCGAAATATTAGATCCCGAACCTTGAGCAGAACTTGAGGAACTACGCCCTGAATGATAAAAATTATCCTTGGAGGTAGCTGTCATTCGCTTAAAAGAGCGTGATCCTATATTCGCAATATTGTTACCAATATTTTCTAGCGTTTCTTGACCTGCTTTAATACCAGTAGCAGCCGTAGAGAGCATCGTAATAGACATATGCAGTAAAGGTTAAAGGTTTGACTTAAACAGTACCTGTAATTTGCTTGAGGTCTTCTACCCCATATAGCGCTTTATTGACAGTGAGGGTAACTTTATTGTCAGCCTCTAAATTGAGAGATTCGACAGGGCCTTGCACGATAGCCCCAGATTTATCCTGAATAAGAACGTTTTTCCCTAAAAGGTGAGCATAGCCTGAAAGATTGCTTTGCTTTTGTTGTTCTATAAAAGCGCTAAAATTCCTAGACATCGTATCCATTTGCTCCATAGAAGCAAATTGAGCCATCTGGGTGATGAATTCTAAGTCATTTTTTGGTTCTAAAGGGTTTTGATGGAGGGCCTGTGCCATGACCAGTTTTAGGAAATCCTCCTGCTCTAAATGCTTTTTAGGAACACGTGTGACAGTTTCCTGAAAACCAAAATTTGAACTAGGGGTGTTTAAAATAGAGTTCATCATAGAATAGCATGTATTGAGATTAAACGTCAGCTACTTTACTAATGGAGCCTTGAAGAAAAGAAGGATCCTCTAAACGTAGACCCCTTTTAGAAGCTAGCCTGGATAAATGAGGCCATTGCTTAAGCAGCATCTGATCGATCCCTTGAGGGGCATCTTGAAAGCGAAGGCCAACTGCATCGCCTTGTATTCGAAGCAATAGCTGTACCTTCTGTTCTGGTCCTAGATGCAGCGAAAGCCTTGTCCAAGACCGTCCTTGTTCTTTCATCTTATCAAAATAATCTGCTATCAGTCCAACTAGATCTGTTTGCATTTTTTGATCATGAAGCATTTCTTGAGCCTCCTGTACATCCAAGGGAGGGTGGGCAAAAGAAAGGGCTGACGCCACGTCCAGATCATTCAAAGAAGAATTTTTACGACTGACTGCATCCGGCTGGTCTTGGCCCTCCTCATCCCATACAGGCTTTAAGTTAAGAGTTGAAGAAGCGATATAGCTTAGACTATTCCCTAAAGGAATCCTCCCTGCAATACCTTGATCTAAGACATGAGTATGCAATGATCTCTTAAACAGCCCTAAAGGTTGAACCTTAGCATTTTTATACACCCCAAAGGGGCTTTCTTTGGCTCGATAAAGAGGGTTTATATCCGTAATGAAAGGATTCTTAAGAGATGGCTTGAATGGAGATGGAGAGATGGATTCCTGACTATCATCTTTGTCTAAAGATGGCCTAAGGCCCAATGATTCCTCGCTGTTTTCACTTAAAAATTTTACCTCCGGAACAAGAGGTGATTTCGAATCTAACAAAGAAGCCTGATCTGTACTGGGAAAACTTAGAAACGCAGTTTTTTCCTGAGTAGCAGGAGACTCATGTTTCAGAAAGCTTGTTAGGGGAGCTTTTGGGGCTGTTTCTAAATGGTCTATTTTTTGATCAACAGGAATTGCTTTAGAAAGAGGCAGATGCTTGAGTAAGTTTGCAGGCTGCTGATTTAGCGGTGAATCTCCTTCCTCCAAAGCATACACAGACGAGCCTACCTGAATGAAGGCTTCTAAAGTCTGCCCCGTCTTCACCTTGCTAGAGGCTTCAGGCAGAGATACTGTTTTAGTTTCCACAGTGCCTAGAAGGGATGATTTTGGCTTAGATTGCTCCTCACTACAACTGGACGGAAGAACCTCAGCAGAAACGAGAGATCTTAGACAGAGGGTGCTAGGCCCTTGCTCAAGCATGGATGCTTCTAAAAAACTCTCTTCATGAGTACCCAAGTTTATAGCAAGAGGTCTCTCGTAAGGCAGATGACTAGAAGAAAGACAGAAAAAGTTGAGGGCTAACTTTTCAGAGTCCTTATCCTCTAGTTCTATTTTCTTTTTAGAAGAAGACTCAAACCCAGAAAAACACCCTTCAAAATCACCTTTTTCTTTTGATTCAGAAACCGTACCCATAGCTTCACAACCTATAAGAGCTGCAGATTGAACCGTATGTATGCATTCCATATTCTAATAGTTAAATCGATCGAACCATCCGCCAATAAAAACATAGCAGGCGCCATGCCAAATGCTTCATTAGACTTCAGATAACCTTAAACGGATGAGTTCTGAAAGACGTGCTACTCTATCGGGCGAAACCCCATCCAGACCACCCACTGTGGTCATAGACTGAAAAACCCCCCCTATTGCCTCTGCTCCCATAAAGGTAAGAATTTTCACCAGTAAAACATCATCCATATGACCAAAAACTTTGACCACAGTATCCGGTGGCATGGCTGAATAGATATTAGCCAAGGTCTTTAAATTCTTTTTTTCACTGTGCTGAACCTCGGTGATTTTCTGTGAAAAAAATTTTTGAGCTTTATCTATGCCTTCTTTTAAGCTTTTGAGCTCTTCTCTATCAGCCTCTAGCCTTTGACTGAGTAAACTCATTTCTTTTTCTTTTTTTGCGATAAGAGTATTTTTTTCACGAAGATTTTGGATCAACGTCTCCATCTCCCTAGTCCGGAAAACCCAGAAAACTGAATTATTCTCAAAGATCTTTTCTTCTGGCACAGTTATCACTGGCTTCAAGCTTTTCAAAACAGGCAGCAGCATAAGCGTATTGATAGCCAGCGTAATCACCAAGGCTAAGCCTGCCAAAAACCACTTAGATCTTAAAATCCCCATAACTAAGCATTATCAGTACGCTGATTACTCATTGCATCTAAGTCTTTTTGTTCTGCTAGCTGCGTTGCACTATCATGCTTCTTTTTAATATTATGCTTCATTTTCTTGATGATTTCCTCTTCTTTCTTAAGGATTAAATAGTACTTTAAGGCAGCCTTCTCTTCTTTTTTGGCCTGTTCAATTTTCTCATTGGCTCGTCTTATCTTTAACTGCTCATGCTCTAATAGCTCTAAATAATAAGCATTATCATGAGCTACGCTTAAGGATTGCCGCTGCCTATCAATGTTCTTCTGCCATTTATAAATGCGCTCCTTATAGAGTTCAACCTCTTCCTCTAAGGCCTTCCTCTTTTGCTGAGAGGCCACATAACTCTGCAAAGCCTCATTTTTAGCCATGGTTCTTAAATTTAAAATGGCCTGCAGTTTAAATGTAAATGCTTTCATTCTAAAGTAGATTGGAGGAGAGACCAGCTATCTTGTCTTGGATATGACTGGTTAGGTTCTTGTCTTAAAAAATCTATAAGCCTGGGTTGTTTTGCAATAGCCCTATCTACCGCTCCATTACTACCCTTTTGGTAGGCGCCTATAGTGATCATATCTTCATTTTTTCTATAAAGGGCCATAAGGTCTCTGGCTTGATAGGAAAGGCTAAGAGACTGAGAATCGAGCAAGATACGTGCCAAACGGCTAATGCTTTCCAAAACATCGATAGCAGGAAAATGATTGAGTACAGCTAGCTGACGGCTGAGCACAATATGTCCATCCAATATCCCCCTTACCGTATCCGCAATGGGTTCATTCAGGTCATCTCCTTCAACAAGCACGGTATATATAGCTGTAATATATCCCTTTTCGCCTGCTCCGCTCCGCTCCAAAAGCTTCGGTAAGAGTGAAAACACAGAAGGCGTATACCCCCGAGATGCTGGAGGCTCCCCCACAGAAAGGCCAATTTCACGCTTTGCCATGGCAAGACGCGTCACAGAGTCCATGAGTAGCAGAACATTTTTTCCCTTATCTCTAAAGGCTTCAGCTATGCGCGTGGCTAAAAAAGCTGCTCTCATCCTTAATGCCGGAGATTGATCTGACGTGGATACAACTACCACAGATTTTTTCATCCCCTCTTCTCCTAGCTCATTTTCGATGAATTCTTTGAGCTCACGTCCTCGCTCGCCAATAAGCGCAATGACATTCATATCAGCGCTCCCTCCTTTAGCTATCATGCCAAGCAGCGTAGACTTCCCTACCCCGCTACCTGAAAATATACCTATTCTTTGCCCGCATCCTATGGGGATAAAAGTATCGATAGCTTTCACTCCTGTCTCAAAAACTGCTTGAATGGGCACCCGCCGCATGGGATTAGGAGGAGGGTGAAACACAGAAGAAACATGTTCAGCCTGCAAGGGTCCTTTCCCATCTAAAGCCTGGCCCAATCCGTTGATGACACGCCCGATAAGCCCTTCACCTACGGGACATAAAGCCTGCTCTGAAAGAGCGATGACCCTACATCCATTATGAACATTATTCACTTCTTCAAGCGGCATCAACAAGACTTTATTATCCCTAAAGCCTACGACTTCCGCCAATATAGAAAGATCCTGCTGGTCTGATTCTATAGACACCATGTGCCCTACCGGGACATCCGGCCCATAAGATTCGATTAAAAGCCCAGCAACTTGTACTACCTTTCCTATTTTCTCCAGCGGCTGTATCCTATCACACTTCTGGCTCAGCCATTCCAAATAACTTTTAGTAAGAAGACTCATTGTAAGGCCAGCTCTTTTTCTATCTTTGAAATTTTCTTCTCCATCCTGCCATCAATAAGGCCAAAGCGAGACTTTAGCATACAGTCTCCACGCTTTAACTTATCATCTTTAAAAAAAGATACTCGCGAATACCCATTGGCCCAGGACTCGTCCTCCAAACTTAACATGTCCCAATCTTGTGGAGAAATAAAGACCTCAAGATAGGCGTTATCTTCAGAGACTTCTTTTAGGGCGTCTTGAATGAGTTTTTGCATATTTTTAGCATCTATTTCATAAGAACCGAGGACTTTCTTTAAGAGCTTGATAACGATATCAGGAATCTGAGCGTGTATCTCCCTTAAAAGAATTTCAAAATCTTGATCTATCCTAAACATAAGTTCA
This sequence comes from uncultured Opitutales bacterium, assembly GCA_964511545.1. Taxonomy (GTDB): domain Bacteria; phylum Verrucomicrobiota; class Verrucomicrobiia; order Opitutales; family CAZEFS01; genus CAZEFS01. Next base: position 8,139 of record CAZEFS010000003.1, on the reverse strand, counting down.
TTAAAAGTTTTTTTTTGCATATATTGCATTTTTTCTTTCTCTACATGCGTAGAGCCTTCTAAAGCTGGAACAGCATTCACAGAAAGCTCTAAAGATGGCTCAACAGCTGCACAAACTGGCCCAGAGGCCACTTTAACAGCTTCCAAAAAATCTCCCAGCTCTATTTTTTTAACCCATGCCATTGGCCTCACTCCTAGCTTCTAAGGTTATTTCTCCTTCTTCTTCTAGGCGTCTTACCACCTGAATGATTTTGTCTCTTGCTAGCTCCACTTCTTTTGCCTTTACATTATCTAGCAGGCTAATTTCTTCTTTTAGGGTCTCAGCTGCACGCTTAGATACCGCCTTGAAAAAAGATTCTTGCAAAGGAGCGCTTGCTGGCTTTAAGGCAAGAACTAGGTCTGTCATCTCAATATCTCTTGCGATTCTTTGCATGTCTCTAGGTGATAGCTTAAGAAGATCATCAAAACTAAACATTTTCTTCCTAATAAAGGTCGCTAGTTCTTGGTTACTCTTATCAATAGAACTGAGAATTGCCTTACTCATATCCTTTCTTAAAAGTTTCATTAGGTCTGCTACATGTTTCACACCGCCTGTTTTATACTCAGACCGTTTAGCTCCTACGCTGACGTGCGCCTTTAAGGTTTCTGCTACCTTTCCCATCATTTCACCTGTAATGGTGTCCATCTCACCCATACGCTCTATAACAGCCTGGCGTTTATCATCTCCTAAATAAGTGATAATTTCTGCAGCCTTATTGGGACTGAGGTGAGACAGCAAAAAAGCAATCGTCTGGGCTTGCTCATTTTGGATGAGATTACACACTTGTCGAGTCTCCATATCTACAATCTCTCCTATCGCCTCGGGTGTTTCCGCAGCTGTTCCAATACGGCCCAAAATTCTAGAGGCTTTTAAAGATCCCTTACTCAGCTCTAAGGCCCTTTGGGCAAAATTGATCCCCCCAAGGCTAGACTCGCAACTTTCTGCTACTAACCCTGAGAACTCTTCTAAGACCCTTTGCTGAATCTCTTCATCCATGATCTTAATACTGGCAATATGCTTACAAATAGTCTCGCTTTGGACGTCATCTAGCATTTTAAAAACCTGCGCTGCTTGCTCGGGTCCAATCAAAATCATAAAAATGGCTAACTTCTGGGCCTTTGGAAGTTTATCATAGTCTACACTTTGAAAGTTAATGGTAGCCATAATGTCATTTCACCTCAGTCGTATTCATCCAATTTTTTAGGGCTTCCCCCACATTTTCAGGCTTTTGCCTGATCATTTGGTTCAGTATATCAGGCGTAGGCTTTTGACTGAGAGACTGTAAAGCATTTAAACCATAGTCGCTCTTAGGGCTATTATTTTTAAGCTCTAGCTTATACTGCTTTAGCATTTTTAAAAATATAAAGAAAATAAGAAGGGCACATACACTGGCTATCAGAGGCTTTGTGAGATCTACTATTTTTTCTCCCTTGTCTAACCATCCTATTTCCAGAGGCTTATAGGGGCTGGTAAATTCTGCTTCTTGAATAGAAATGCGCTCTAAATCCGCATCCTTTATTCCTAAAATATTAGCTACCATTTTTTGAAGACTCTTGATCTCAGCATCACTTCTAGGCATTGCTATGCTTTTGTCTCCGTCTTCCTTGTAGCGCTTGGAGATGAAGACAGCTGCACTAATTTCTTTTATGGCACCTGGATTTCGAATCATCTCAGTTGTAGAACGGCTAATTTCATAAGATATATTTTTATTTTTCTTACTGCCTTCTGTTACATTTACAGCTCCCCCTTCGTCTCTTGGGCTTCCAGAATTAGGTCCAGCTTGCACGCTTACAATCTGAGAGGGTTTGTTTTCTTTTGTACTATTTAAGTCTTCCGTAATCGTCTGTGTGCGCACTACCTGGCCCTCAGGGTCAAAACGTTCTTCAGTGGTTTTGCTGGCATCACTATCAATCTCCACAGCAACTTTAGCTACGATGTTCCCAGGTCCAGCGATCTTCTCTAGCATAGTTTCTATTTTTTTTGCGTAGTACTCTTCTAAACTTTGGCGATACCGAATTTGGCTGGGAAGGCCCGCCACACTCGTATCTCCTTTTAAGTTCTCAGATAATACATTGCCATTATTATCGACTACCGCAACGTCCTCAAGGCTCAGCCCTTGTACGGCATTCGCGACCAAAAAGCGGATGGAGTTTACCGCCTCTTCATTCATTTTTACTCCCCCAGTATCGACAAATACTGAAGCTGTTGCAGTGATTTTCTTAGACTCTGCTAAGAGCCTATTCTCCGGGATGACTATCATGACCCTTGCAGCCCTCACATGCTTTAGCTGCATAATAGTCCGTGACAGTTCTCCTTGGATGGCCCTAGTATAGTTCGTACGTTGTACAAAATCACTGATTCCAAAGTTATTTTGATCAAAAATCTCAAATCCTACGCCTTCTCCGCTAGGAATGCCCTGTCCAGCTAGCTGCATCCTTAAAGCATACACCTTATCTGCTGGAACAAAAATAGAGGAGCCCGCCCCTTCTATTTTGTAGGTAACATTCATTTGCTCTAGGGTATTGACTACCTCAGACATGTCCTTGGGCCCTAGTCTTCCATAAAGCATTTGCATATCTACCTTCGAAGACCATATAAAAATACAGCCCATAAATACTACTAGCCCTAGCATAGCTGTACCCATCATCAAGCGCTGAGCAAGGCTGAGATCTTGAAAAATTTTCTTAAGCTCTGCTATAAATACATCCATAAGCTATGACTACACTTGGGTTTGCATGACAGCCCGATAAAATTCCTGACATTTCGTTGCAAAATTTATAAATATACTCAGAAAAGCATTTGCTTCATGCATGCTAATAACACTTTGCTGGATATTCGTACTGTCCCCTGTGATAATTCTTTCTTGCTCTTTTTGAGCAGTGACTAAGCTTGTGTTTACCGTGTCCAAAAAATGTTTACCCATTTTTTGTAGACCTTCTAAGCTACTTTGATTAGAAACTAAGGCCCCAGGCTGTATCTGGGGTAAAGCTCCCAGCTGTATATTTTTTTGCTTTAATACCCCAGCAAGGTCTTTATTAAACCCCTCTGCAGACTGTATCCCCCCCTGAGCTAAATCCGCCAAACCTTTTGCAGAAAGGTCTAATTTAAGGCTTTCGCCTCCTCCTAAGCCTTGCAGCATTCCATTGATTTGTGGACTGACTGATGCTATATTCATAATTTTAAAAGATTAATAGTTAGCGCACCATATTGAGTAGGTTTTGCACAAGCTTGACGCCTTGCCCAAAACAAGTTGTTAGAGCTTCATAGGTCTTGGACGCACTCATTAAGTTCACTTTTTCTTGCAGAATCCTCACATTAGGCATCTGTAGCCTGCCTGTAGCATCTGCATGCGGGTGATTAGGCTGATAGATCTCTATTCCTGGGGCTTTATCTACACTCACTTTGGGACGGACACTCGGGGCTTGTGAAGCACTAGGTAGATAAGATTCAAAAGCGACCACCTGCCTTTGATAGGGCCCACCCTGATCGGTCTTGGTGGTATGGGCATTTGCAATATTCGCTGCACTCACCTCCATGCTCAGGCTCTGGGCATTGATACCATCCTCAATAATAGCTTTGCTGGGTATAATATTCATAGATTGCTATTATATCCCTCTACCGGATGCAGCTGCTTGTATTTGCTTTAGGGTATTCCCCATACAAAAGGTAAGGTACTGCTGCTGCAGGCTTAGCTCCTTCATCTCCATCAGTTCCTTCTCTAAATTCACGTTATTTCCAATTTCATTTTTCATTAAAGAGCTATTGTCTTTTTGTATGGCAGGCCTCATGAAAGGAATGGGCTTTTTCCCTTCTTTTAGGGCCGTAGCTAAACGCTCTCTAAATTCTGGGTGGACTTGCACCCTCTCATACCCAGGCGTACGACAATTGGCTATATTTGACACGTTTGCCTCTATCCCAGCATATACTCCATCTAATAAAACTTTATTAGCCTGATAGCTCGCATCTGCACTCAGTAAAGGTATAGACATAAGAAAGCAAGACGGAGCAAACGCCATGCCACTTCATAGTTTTTAAAAGTTAAGAAGGATTCTGGCTTGTCTAAAAGAGAATATGGCTTAGACTATTCTTAGCTTTTATTGCCGGTAAAGAAAACTTGATGAATCTAAAAAAACCACCCCTCGTTTTTGTTTTGTTCTGCGCGTTTGTCCTGGTTTTAGGCTTAGCCTTTTCCTCAAAGCCTATTTACAGAAAAGTTAAACAGTGGAGAGGCTACTACTTTCTAAAGCAGGCCGAAAAGCTGGCAGATAAGAACCAACTAGATCAAGCTCTGTATAAGGCCACCCTCGCTTACCAGCTAAATCCTAAAGATGCAGCTACTATTCGTTTCTTAGCCTACCATTTATCTCTTTATAAACGCATAGAAGCTTTGGGCTACTGGCAAGCACTTTTACTAAAACCAGAGACCCATACGAACTATCCCTTAGATAGGCAACAGTTTATAGACTATTGTTTGAATATCAACTATCTCGAAGCTGCTACTCCTTACATACAAGAATTGCTGCGCATAGAAACATTAAAACTCGAAGACTACCTACTTCTCATTCGCTACTGGCAAAAGACAAAGCAGATAGACTTAGCCCTCAGCCTTGCAGAAAAAGCGTACAGAGCTTATCCCAAGGAGCCTATCCTTGGCCTTAGCCTTGCACAGCTCTATCTGTATCAAAAAGATGAAAAATCAACCCAGGAAGCATTTGAGCTGCTGTTAAACATACTGGATAGGCCTGAAAACACAGCTCGAATCAACACTTATACCCTTCTTGCGCAAAATTTTAGCCTAGACGCCTCATTGAAGCAAAAAATCCTCAGTGATGGAGTATGGGCGGATCCACAGTATTGCTATACGCTAGCTTCACTCAAATTGCGCCTTTTCCCTACGACAAGAAATAGTATCCTAGAAGAGACTATCCAAAGCAAACTGTCTGAAAAAATAGAAGATACTCTCCTTCTCTTACAATGGCTCAATGGGGAAGGAGCCTTTAAAGAAGCCCTGGAGCTAGTTCCCAAAAATATAGCCCTAAAAAGCAAACACTACATCCTGCCTTATCTAGATGCGCTCGCTGCTCTAAACCAGTGGGATACGCTCAGCGACATTCTCTTTCAAGAAAATTTACCTCTAGATAGCTTTCTTTTGAATATTTTCAGAACCCGTCTTGGCCTAGAGCTAAAAGACCCTTTACTGACTGCTTCTCAGTGGAAGCATACCTTATCCATGGCTAAAAATGATCCTAACCAGCTCTTATTTCTGGGTAGCTATTTTGAAAAACTAAGTCAGCTAGACTTTGCCCTAGAAGCCTACAAACCCTTGCTAGAGCAGCCCCAGTTTGCACTTTTAAGTGCTCAGCATATACTGGCTATCAGCCGTAGCCAAGGATACACAAGAGATGCTCTTTTGGTCTATCAAAGCCTAAATCGACACTTTCCTGAAGATCTGGAGCCGCAAATAGCAGTCCTGTATACAGAGCTTTTGCTAGGGGAAAATATTCTTTTGAACCGGGATAAAGCCCATAAACTTTTAGAAACAAAACCAGATAAGCCCTACCTAGCGCATCTTTTGGCTCTAGCCTATCTGAAGAATGACCAAGCACAAGCCGCTATGGCCGCTTACGAAACCTATAGGCCCCCACTGGAACATGCGCCTGCAGGCTTCAAAAGCGTCTATGTAGCTGTTTGCTTTGCAAACCACCGCCAAAAAGAAGCCCAGACAGTTTTTGATACGATAGCGATAGAGGATCTTTACCCAGAAGAACGAGATCTACTGGCCCCCTATCTTTCCTATCCTAAGGGATTTTGAAGCAGGGGGGGGCCTGCCGCCTGACGTGTCGGGCGTAGCTCGTAGAGCGAAGCCTGAAGCTCAAAGAACGTAGGGGGCTTGCCGGGCGTAGCCCAAAGGGCAAAGCCTGAGAGGGGGTAAGCCTGCTTTTTCTCTTATTTTTAGAAGCGTTTTAAAAACTTAAGCTTATATAGATTGACAAAGAACAATTTTGTGCGTGGAAGGACATTAAAATGGGGACCAAAAGTCAAGCCTAAAATGCGAAAAAATTTAGAGTGCCGGAGAAGCAAGAATTAAGGGGCATAGGAAGCGTGAAGGAAGGCGAGAGAGTGATAAAAAATAATCTAATTTTTGATAAGGAAAAATTAATATTATTAATAAAAAATATTCAAAATATATTTGACTTAATGGCTTTTCTTGTTAACTAAGAACTGATCTCGTTTTAGCTGGCTATCAGTTTCAACTAAAGCAAGACTCTTGGCGCTCAAATACAGAGCTTGGGTCTAGCTATGGCGTGTGATGGTTGTTGCAAGAAAATGCAAAATCTACATGCGGACAGCCTAGGGCCCTCTATCTTGAGCCCAGGATAATCATTAAACTAAAAGAAATAGAATAATAAAAATTAAATAATTAAAGTTATGGATAATACTATTATGAATAGAGTCATCTTCAGTGCTCATGTAACAGAAGAGGTGCCGCCGAGAATAACCCTAGCTAGCCATGATGTCCCTCTTCAAAAAGATGGTGTGATTTGCACTAATTTGATCGTGAAAGCTGGAAGGCAAATCACCGTCCAAGTCGGAAACAAAACACTCATCAACGAAGCAGCTGAAGACTTGGCCTCAGCTCATGACTGTGGGAAGCGCACGGCCCTTCACCAGGTAGGCCAAAATACGTATGCGTATACAGATGATTTTGAAGACGCTAGAGTGGGAAACTTATCTCAAGTTACCCTTCAAGTACGAGGCGCTAACTTAGTGGCGCGGTTTACGCAAGGAGAAGCGGGGCCAGTTGTGCCGGTTCCTCCTATAGGCCGTGGATAGCCCATTTGTTATCAAACCAGGATCGCATGCGATGTAAATAAAGCAAGACTCTTGGCGCCAGTATAGAGCGTGAGGCTAGCAACAATGCAATGGTTTTTGTAGAAAAAATGTGGCTAGCCTAGGGTCTTCTATCTTAAGCCAAGGATAATAGTAAACATAAAAATCATAAAAATTAAGCACTCAAACTTATGGACAAGGGTATTCGGGCGCACAAGGCTGATGACTACGTACTGAAGGCACAGTTAGTACAAGTGAATGGCAGTTTAGCAGAGATTACTATAGATAGGGACCAATGCCAGGTTATTCAGCTATGGAATGATGAGCAATCTATTAAAATCAACTTAGAGGATTTAACTGTGAGCCTTGAGTCTAAGGGGGATGACGAACACTACCCCTACCCTTACGGGACCTGCCTCACCCTTCAGGCGCTACAAGGGAAAAAATTCCATGACTCTTATATAGCTTTAGGCCCGAATAACCAGGCCAAAGTGATACGCAAGCCCCTCCATATGAGCCTTATCTGTAAGCAAGGCGAATTATACGCAGGGTTTAATATAGAAGCTGTTTCAGCTGAAACCATAAACAGCAACCATAGATGCAATGACTAGGGCTTTCTATCTAGATTCACCTTTGAAAATCAATTTTCTCCAAATTTTATTCTTCAACCTTATAAGAAACAAAATCGGTATTGAAGCTATCCATACTGAAAACCAACAAAAAACAAATAAAACTAAATTAAAAAATCATTATGAATCCAAACATAACGAATACGATGAATCAGACGCTATTCACAGCACGTGTAACGGATGAGGTGCCGCCGAGGCTATCGGTGGGTTTTCATGAAAGGAGTAGGCTTAACATATGTGGGCATCAAAGTCTCTTTCTAGTGGAGGATACCCCCAGAGCGTCATCCCATAGGCCTTAGCCTGCTTTAAGACTTTTTCTTTTTCTAAAATTAGGGTAGATCCCGCTTCTAGAGCTATTTGCCGAATACCTGCCGCATTTAAAACCTCTAAGGTCTGAAGGCCAATAACAGGCACATCAAAACGAAAATCCTGCCCGTGCTTTGCGGTTTTGATAAATATGGGCCGTTTTGCGCCTAAAGCACCTGCCCGCTCTAGCATGGCATTCGTACCCTCAAAGGCTTCGACGGCTATTACTGTCCCTTCACTCACGACCACACCTTGCCCGATATCAAGCTTGGCTAAGGCTTTAGCTATCGTTATCCCGTAGGCAATATTATCCTTGTCTAATTCCCCACCCTTT
>CAZEFS010000002.1:265-30346 GCA_964511545.1 uncultured Opitutales bacterium | reverse complement strand
GCAAGCACTTCCCGGACGCGGTGTCCTTTTGTGTTTTACATGACATTCAAAACCAAGAGCCTACTAAAGCTCGAAGGCTACTCAGGCGTCGCTTGCAGCCATTCAATGTTCTTCTATGGGGCTTGTGGGTGCTCAGCACAAAGCCTCTTCTGTCTAGCTTTTTACACAATCCTATGCCCTTATTACTGAGTATATGCTGTTCTCAAGCTCTTTTATGGGCTACTAGCCTATGGTATATGGACTTGCAACATCGCCTGATTGTCCCTCTTCAAAGAAGGCTAAAGCCTTCTGCATAAACTACAACATATGGCTCGCCCACCCATAGAACTGTACCGCCCCTCTCATGCTCGCTTGTGGGCCTTAGGGCTAGGGTATTTCGTCTTATTTTCTGCACTGGGGGGAGGGTTATTGTATAGGCAGGTCTTACTCAGTAGTACCTATAAAAGACAAGAAGACAGTCAGAGCCTAAGGCGTATCGTCCAGCCTGGGCCTAGGGGTAATATTTACGACAGAAAGGGCCGCCTTCTGGTAGGTAACCAGGCTCGCTTTTCACTCGTTCTTTACCTGAGTGATCTCAAGGAAAGCTTTCGCAAAGCCTATATTCAGCTAGCCAAAACCCCTGAAAAGAAGGGTATCCCAAGGGCTGAGCTTCGTAAAGAAGCCAGGCAAACTGTCATCCAGCACTATATACTCCTGGCCAGTCAGATTTTAAATAGGCCCCTAACGCTCAGCCCGAAAGCTATAGAACGGCATTTTCAGCAACGATTACTCCTCCCCCTTCCAATTATAGAAAACTTAAGCCTAGAAGAGTTTGCCAAACTCAATGAACAGCTGCCGCTACGCTCTCCCTTGCAGCTGTATACAGATAGCATACGGTATTATCCTCATAAAACGACAGCGGCCCATGTTTTAGGCTATATTGCGAAAGGACAAGAAAATATAGAGTCTCTCCACACTGAAGGATCTTTGGCAAGCTTTCACTTTGAGGGTAAAACGGGTAAAACAGGCCTAGAAAAGAGCTTTGATAGCCATTTACGAGGACAGAGCGGAGGTGAGGTGTGGCGGGTGGACCCGGCAGGCTTTCAGCAAGAGCTGATCTACCAAAAAACACCCGAACAAGGTAAACACCTCTACTGTAGCCTAGATCTAGATCTTCAAAAAGTAGCAGAAAAGAGCTTAGGCTCCCTAAGAGGCTCGGTAGTAGCGATAGAGGTGAAAACAGGAGAAGTCCTCGTTATGGCAAATAATCCGAGCTATGACCCCAACCTCCTCTCCACCCGCCTTTCCCAAGAAACCTTTGATGCGATCAACAACAATGGAGCTTGGCTGAATAGAGCCATACAGGGTATTTACCCCCCGGGATCTCCTTTTAAAGTCATTACAGCTCTTGCAGCTTTTCGGAGTGGTGTACTCGATGTAGAAGGCAAGACGCCTTGCTCTGGCTACTTTCAGGTAGGCAATAGGGCTTTTCCTTGCCTTAGGCGCTGGGGCCATGGCACGCTAGACTTGCCCTATGCACTAGCTCTTAGCTGTAATATTATGTTTTATGAAAAATCTTTAGAAATGGGGATAGATGCTTTTACAAAAGAAATTCAGCGCTTTGGCTTTGGAGAGCAAACAGGCATAGAGCTACCCTTTGAGTCTAAGATTACCTTAGTCCCTACCCCAGCTTGGAAAAAACAAAAAAATCTAGGCTCTTGGCTAGGCGGGGATACTGCAAATATGTCTATTGGCCAAGGCTATCTCTTGGTAACACCCCTTCAAATGGCTTGCTTTACAGCAGCTTTTAGCCTGCAGCAAACGCGTATCCAGCCCACGATGGTTCATAAAAAAACGGCTATCCCCTCCTCTCTTCATCCTCTCAGTGAACCCTTAGGTCTCAGCCAGGCAGAATATCAAAAAATCTTGGAAGGCATGGAGCTAGCCGTCCAAAAAGGGACTGCTAAACGAATGTACATGGATACAGTTCGCATCGCCTCTAAGACAGGAACAGCCCAGGTAAAAATCAAAAATGGCGAGATGCATGTGGTATGGAGCATTGCCTTTGCCCCCATAGAAGATCCTAGGATTGCCATCGCCGTAGTGGTAGAAGAAGCCACAGAAGAGGACCATTACTGGGGAGGGGTGACGGCTGCACCTATCGCCGGTGCGGTGATAAAAGCTTATTTTGAAGAATAGACTGTTTTTCTATATCAATTTTCCTTAAAAGGCTTCTTGACGTATGGTATTTAAGGCCTCCTGGAAGCCTATAGATACATAATTATTTAAAAATAAGTCTAAAAGATAAGAAGACAGGGCATTCCAAGTACCTATCACATTTGCATCCAAATGAGGATAAGCATTATTTTCCAAAATCTTTAAAATAAGAGCTTGGCTTGAAGCATCAGGCTCGCCCTCTATACCTTGAAGAGCGAAAGCTGATCGTAAGAGGAAAACTTGCTTCATCACGCGGAAACGACTCTGATCCAAAGGATTTACAGTTCCTAAGTAACTCTCCAAAAAAGCCTTATCTTGAGAAGCATCGAAGGCAAATTCCATACTACTGCGGGCCAAATCCCAATAGGGATCGGCCTTCCCAGCATCTCCCCAGTCTATCATTTGCAGTTTATGTTTAAGCATAAACAGATTATTAGGCTGGATATCATTATGACATAAATGCTTTGGAAAGTTAGCATTTTTTAAAACAGCCTCAATCCTTTCTAAATAGTTTAAGGCTAAGGCTTGTTTTAAACTAAGCTCATTTGGTTTGATATTTCTAATATATGCAAAGACCGACCACTCCCGAGGAAAAACACAAACACTATGTAAGCGCTTTAAGCTTTGGGCAAGCGATCGTATAGCCTCCGCTTCATTAAAAGTACAATGTGAAGTAGGAGAACCTTCTGCATAGGCTGTTACAAAGCAAGTGCTCTCAGGATGCTCATATAAAAATTGAGGGCCTATCCCTAGATCTGAAGCTATTTTAGCAGCGAGGCATTCTGCTTTTTTATCGTCAATACCCTTATGCTCTGAATGTACTCGTAAGACAGCTTCTTGAGGAGAGATCTTTAAGTGATATAAATGATCACCTGAAAAACCTCCATTTAAAGGATAAACAGATAGCCCTGAGGGGTTTAAGCCATATAAAGCCTGGGTGGCTTTTTGCAGGAGTATGCAGTCTTTTTTTGCCATAGAGATCTCTCCTCTTAGATCTACACTAAGACTGAAACCTTTAGATAAAATTAGGAAAAGCCCAACTAATAAGAGGCGCATTCTCATAGCCTTAGATCTATAAAAAGAGAGAAAAGTCTTAGATAGAGCTTGAGGTTCAAAGAAAAGTCAAGCTCTCCCTCAATGGGCTTCATACAGCAGGAAAACCCTTCAACCTATGCGAATATATTTTTAAATAGCCTTCTACTACGCTTTGCTTAGAAAACAATGAAGCTTGGTGAAAGCCTAGCTGCAAGCGCTTTTGTCTTTTAGCAGCAGGCTCTTTTAATAAAGAGATCAAGGATATAACACTGGCCTGGGCCCAAGCTTCCTTCCCTTGTGGGCTAAAGTCTTTCAACGCTGGGATATACACAGCTGCCTCACCGCCGACTTCAGTAAAGGGCTGCATATGCGTACATGCTACTGGGCAGCCAGCAGCCATGGCTTCTAAAATAGGTAAGCCCAGGCCTTCTTCAAGGGAGGGAAGGAGGAGGCACTCGGCGGCGGCGTACAAGGCGTTGATAAGCTCTTCCCTTAGATTTTGAAATTGCACTATCTCTAGCTGATGCCTATGGACGAAGGCTTCCTCTACAAGGTTAAATTTTGGCCCTACTAAAATAAAAGAAGGGCATTCAGCGCCTAAAGAATCCTTCAAAGTTTTATAAATATATAAAAGCCCTTCCCTATTTTTATACCAAGCATCATTACCCACATGCAGTATATAAGGCTTTTCCCAGGGAAAGGAAGGCAGACTATCCTTTAGCCTAGCCTGAGCCTGGGCCCTACCCATCGGTTGATAGGGATAAGGAGGACTGAAATAGACAAGGGGTAAGCTTCCCTTGGGCCTTTCCAAAAGACTAGCCACTGCCTCCTGTGTAGCCTCAGAAAGGCATACAATAGTGGGAATAACCCTCAAGTTTTCTAAAATTCTTGCCTGTAGTAATCGACCCAAAAAGCCTGGTCTATAAGCCTTTGTTTTGCCTAGAGCGGCTTTTACAGCAATTATATCATGACAGCTCACCAGTGTAGGCCGGCCCTTAAGGTAAGGATAATAAAGCGCATTAGAATGATCTAATATATGAAAAAGAAGAGGAAAATCTTTATGTTTTCTTAGAAAAGCCTTTAAAAAAACAGGAAAAAGCAGGTATTTATCGATATAAGCTAAGTACTTTCTAAGCATTGGAAAATGCTTACAACAACAGCCTAGATAGACTTTAGGCTGTAAAAATATAGGCCTGAGGCCCCTCTCTTTAAGAGCATCTAAGAAAAAATTTGCAAACTGCAGCATGCTGTACTGGCCATCTAAGGGATAATTTCCTACCAAAACGACTTGAATAGACTGGCCAGCCTGTGCCGATGCTTGAGAGGTAAGAGACATAAAAAAGTCCTATAACGATTATAGGGTATAGGAGCCTTTAGCTCTGAGGGGAGTCTGTCTTGGCTCATGAGCATTCAAAACCCTCAAGGCATAATAGCGCCGCTTTGCCTTCTGAAGAGCAGTCTCATGCCAAGGGTTGCAGGCAGCTAAAACCAAGCCTCCCCCCAAAGTAGCAAAGCCTAAATTCGTAGGAGGAGCCCATTGGCCATTGAGGATCAGTAAGCCGCAAGCCGACAACAGGATAAAAGGCAAAACATTGCCTAGCCTTAGCTGAATATAGGCTTGTTTTAGCAAAAAATAAAACAAGCCTATACGAAGCCCTATAAAAGCTAAACCTACGATAGACCCCAATTCCAAGATAATACGCGACCATTCATTCTCTGCCAACAAAAAACCCAGCTGGTTATTCAGCAGTTTCGTAGCCACATTCGTTCCCATCCCTACCCCTATCCCCGTTAAGCCTGCATAGTTTATAAATTGATAAGCTTGGGTAAAACCTTCTGTAAAGCGATCGATAATACTGACCTGAAAGTCATCCCTAGTAGTACCCGTAGCACTCACCCATCTATCCCCAAAAGAAGCCACTCCATCGTCAAAAAATGGTAGATAAGCAGCCGCACACACCACTACGGTTAAGATACATAAGGTCCGAAATACAACCTGAGATGTGCTTTTCTTAAAATACATACTAAACGTAGCTCCTAACAACACTATTCCACAGCCTAAAGCTAAACTACGGCTCACAGAAAATGGAATTGCCACAAGCAAAGACACCCCTACTGCAATCAAAAATACTTTAGAAGCCTTTTTTTGCTCTATTAAAACACTCAAAAAAAAGGCTGTTACAAAAACAAAATAAGCACCTAAACCTTGAGTAAAAGAAAAAGTACCGGACGAACGCAAGCGCCCGAGCCCACCCGTCAGGGTCAGTCCCTCAGCTTTACTGGGATTGGCATTGAGCCAGTGCTCGGGTGGGGCATAAAACTGGAGCACCTCTAATATCGTCATCGGCAAGCAGATCCATAAAAAAAGTTTTCCTAAAGCTTCTACATCGCTTCGTGTCATCACAGCAGGCACTACAAACATAAGCGGCAAGTGTAGATAGTTTACCCGAAGGCCATAGAGGGTAATCCATATACTAGAATGCTCTGATAAGATCCCAAACAAAAAAGAAAATAAAGCTAAAGCAAGCACTCCTAAAACAAATCCATTTTTAGGAAAGCAGCCCTTAGATAGACTTAAACCATAAATACAGAGGACGACGGGATCCCGTATAATAAGCAGAGGATTGCTTAGGCTTGGGAAAATCCATTTCCTAAGAGCTCCTTCTATAATAATTAAAATACAATACAGCCATATAGCGCAGCGTAAAATCGCATAACGCCTCGAAAAAGAAAAAGGGGTAGATAATGCCATCCAGGTATAATTTAGGGGTATACAGCCTGAGCTTTTTTTATTAAATCATCTGGAAGGCTGAGCTGCAAGCTCTTTGCGGTGCCTAAGTTTAAATAAGGACCCATATGCTTGGGTTGCTCTACGGGCATATCTTCGAGCCGTGCTCCCTGCAAAATCTGCAGTAGCATCTGCCCTGTTTGCTTACCGATATGATATTCATCTGGCGCTAAGGCCAAGAGTGCTCCACTCTCTACCGCCTCTGGAAAGCTTGCAAATACAGGTAAGGCGTGGGCCTTAGCTACCCTTAACACCGAAGGCAAGGCAGAGGCTACCGTATTATCCTGTAAAAGAAAAAAGGCCTGCACTGTCCTAGCAAGCTTTTGGGCAGCAGGCAAAACCTCAAGCGTGTTAGTCGCACTTGCCTCATGAATAGTAATATGGAAATGAGCAGCTTCTACCTTTAATACCGCAAGCAGATCTAGCGCATTTTTTTCTGAAGGATTCCATATAACGCCGAGAGACTGAACCTCTCCCATCACTGCTTGTATGAGGGCTAACAGTTCTTTAAAACACGGTGCATTGCGCGTTCCTGTAGCAAAAGGGCCAGGAAGCTCTAAGCTATCGACTAGGCCTGCGCCCACAGGGTCACTGATGGAGGCAAAGACTAAAGGAATGCCTAGGGGCTTAGTCAGCTTTAAGAGGGCTTGGGCCGAAGGTGTCCCTATGGCCACTACAGCATCGGGCTTTTTAGATACTAGCTTTTGTGCAATTTGTACACTCAGGGCAAGGTTGCCTTGGGCGTTTTCACAATCAAGCACAAGGCGATCCTCTTCATATCCTTCAGCCCTTAGGGCATCCAGGATCCCTTGCTTTACCTTATCCAGAGACGGATGACTGGTAATCTGGCTAAGGCCTACGTGATAGGGCTCTTTGGCCCTGGTTATAGAAAGAGGCCCGAAAACCAAACCAGTCAACAGAATAGCCCCGCATATACTAGCACGAATACGAAAAAATTTAAAAAACATGGAAATAAAAAATTAAAGGTAAAAGAGAAAGGACATTGCCAGCTTAGCACATCAGCAATGCCTAGAAGAAACACTAAAAGGCCCCCTTAAAAACAAAACGGAAGGAAGCTTACCTTTCTATTTTGAAAGGATACCAAAGCTACTATTTACCTTTGCCAACGGCCATTATTAAGAAATAAAAGGCCTAAATCTCGGATGTTTGCCATGTTTTAAGATCTAAAAACATATAGATTGAAGAGCGAAGAGGAGTTTGTCAAGCCTCCTCCAAAACGGATGCGTTATTGAGTTTGATATTTTATTATTGACGAGATTGTATTTTAATTTTTATATCCCATTAAATTCTTTATTAATAAATTAATTATTAAAGAATAATTAATAAAATTAAAAAATATCACAATATGAACATCAATAGTGTTAAAAGTTGGATTTACGAATACCGTGCATTAGGTATGCACCAAAACGAAATCCTAAAAGCTCTCCACCAAGAGGGTATTCATATAGAATTAGTTAAACAGGCCTTAAGAGAGGTCAATAGTCTAATTGGAGCACCCACTAAGCCTATAGACACTCGTGAAGCTAGCTTTGTACTGAAGCCTTCAAAGCAAATCGTGACTATGGACCTGGATCGTGTAAAAAGCCATATTTTGCACTACCGTAAACTAGGCATGCAGCATACGGATATTCTAAAAGCCTTACGCGCAGATAACGTGGATGCTCGTATGATTGCACAAGCCTTAAATGACTTGAATGCTGTACCCGCTCCAGTTGCTTTTCAAAAAAGTGTGGATCAAAACCTCAATCTAGATGTAGTCAATGAGAAAATTAAATCCTACACAAAGAATTACCAGAATGCTTGGGTAGCTGAAAATATGGGTCTTATCAGAAATGACGCACAACATGCAGAAATCGCCCTAAAGCTTACGGGCCGTTTTGCACACGTTGAACAGTATGCCTATTAAGAAGTAAAACGCTTACTTTGATAAAAAATGAGAGCCATCTTTAGGGTGGCTCTTTTTTATGTATTCATAGAGCGTAGGAGGAAGTGTACACAAGCGTAACAAAGGATGACCTGTCGGGCGTAGCTCACCGTGTCAGGCATCTCCACTACGCTGAAGCCTTCAGGCGTCGCTCTACGAGCTATGCCTGACACGTCGGGAGACAGGTAACTCGCAGAGCGAAGCCTGAAGCCCCAAGTCAGAGATCAAAAGACAAGGATTTCCCAAGAGGTCTAGTGCCTCACTCTGCGTCCTTTCTTGTCCTGACTGCCCATCCTTTTCAAGTGGCTACCCTCCTATCGTATATTGCTTATCCCAGAAATCTATTATAAAACCCGTCAGGGCCAACTCCTCAAAAAGGCAAATCACCCCGCAGAATAGCTAATCTTAATTGGCCGTCTTCAAGATCTTTATAAACGCCTCTTGGGGAATATCCACATTGCCTATGCTTTTCATGCGTTTTTTTCCTTCTTTTTGCTTTTCAAGAAGCTTACGTTTACGGGTGATGTCTCCTCCGTAACACTTGGCTGTTACGTCTTTTCTGAGGGCAGATAGGGTCTCCCTAGCGATGACCTTGCTTCCTACCGCAGCCTGGATGGCAATTTGAAACATCTGCCTCGGTAAAAGGTCTTTTAGCCTCTCACACAGGGCTCTTCCCTTATATTCTGCCTTAGAGCGGTGTACAATGGATGAAAAGGCATCAACTATCTCATTATTAACAAGAATATCCAACTTCACCAAGTCAGACTCTATGTAGACATCCATCTCATAGTCCATAGAGCCATAACCTCGGGTAATGCTCTTGAGTCTATCGTTAAAGTCTACTAAAATCTCATTGAGCGGCAGCTTACAAACGAGCAGGATTTTGTGCTCATCCACCGTCTCGGTATGCTCACAAACGCCTCGTTTTTCAGTAACAAGCGAGAGCATATCTCCAATAGAGGTGTTAGGGATATGTATCGTAGCCTTGATAGTGGGCTCCCAAATACTGTCTATCTGGCTAGGGTCTGGCATAAAGATGGGATTATGGATTTCCAGCTCTGAGCCATCCGTTTTTATCACCCGGTACACAACGCTCGGATAGGTTGCAATGATATCTACATCATATTCTCTTCGGATCCGCTCCTGGATAATTTCCATATGCAAAAGACCCAGAAACCCACACCGAAAGCCAAAGCCTAAGGCAACTGAGTTTTCGGATTGGTAGTGCAAAGCAGCATCATTCAGTTTTAGTTTAGCCAAGCTAGACTTGAGTTTTTCATACTCGGATGTATCCAAAGGGTAAATGCCGCTAAAAACCATAGGGCGCACTGCTTTATAGCCTGGAAGCATCTCCTGGGCGGGGGCATCTAGATGCGTCAAGGTATCGCCTATTTTAATATCAGACACTTCACGAATATTGGTTACAATGTAGCCTACTTGCCCAGCAGACAAAGCTTTACCTGGCTTCATCTTAGGAGTAAAAATCCCTACTTCTTTGACAACGAGTTTGATCTGCTGGCTCATCATCAGAAGCGTGTCTCCTACTTTCACCGTACCGGAAAACACTCGGACATAACAAATGACTCCTTGGTAAGTATCATACTTTGAATCAAATACTAAAAGGCGTGTAGCTGCATAATCTACCCACCGAGGCTGTGGCACACGCTCAATTACGGCCTGGAGAATGGCTTCTATCCCTATTCCAGACTTACCGCTGGCTAAAATAGCCTCTTCTGCTGGAATCGCCAAAAGGTCTTCTATTTGTTTCTTAATCAGCTCTGGCTGAGCGCTTGGCAGGTCTATCTTATTAATAACTGGAATGATAGTCAGCCCCTGCATGGTAGCTAGATGTGCATTTGCCAGGGTTTGGGCCTCTACGCCTTGAGAAGCGTCAATTAAGAGGACTGCCCCCTCACAAGCGGCTAGGCTACGGGATACTTCGTAGGAAAAATCCACATGCCCGGGTGTATCAATCAGATTGAGGCAGTAGCCCTGGTATTCCATAGCTACGGGATGGCATTTAATAGTAATCCCTCGTTCTCGTTCTAAGTCCATCGCATCTAGGTGCTGAGAAGTGAGGTCGCGCTGCTGTACGGTGTGGGTAAGCTCTAAGAGCCGATCAGACAGGGTAGTTTTACCGTGGTCTACGTGGGCTATGATGCAGAAATTGCGTATAATTTTAATAGCTGGATTCACAGGGATGGTGCGGACAAAAGTTCAGGAGGGCTTCGTTGGTTTTGAGGCAATGGTGCAGGATAGCACTTTAAAAGAAAGCTCAGGTATTTCAAAAAAACCCCTGAAAGACAAGGTAAAAAGGGGACCATGAGATATTAACAGAGACCAAAAGGTCTGTTATCTAAGTTTTGCCACAAGGAAACGCTTCAAAGGCTAGCCATCCTTACAGCTCTAGCAAACTCTCATAAGTACCCAACGGTTTCGCGAGTACATGATCCCGGCTACGCTTCACAAGTCCGCAGAGCACAGACCCTGGGCCACACTCATAAAAGGTAGATATTCCCTGCTGGGCTGCATTGACCACACAATCCTCAAAGAAAACCGGAGAGATAATCTGCCTGACTAAGTTAGCCTTGATAGCTGCAGGGTCTTCTATTGTGCTGCCAGTAGTATTCGTAAAAACTGATAGACGGGGGGGGGTAAAGTGGAAATTTTCTAATTCTTTAGCGAAAGCTTGGGCTGCACTGTGCATCCAGCGGCTGTGGTAAGCCCCTGCCACATTGAGGGGTATAACGCGCTTGAACGCAAGGGTTCTGGCATAGTCTGTTGCCTTTTGAATCTTATCCTTTTCTCCTGAAAGGACAATCTGGCCTGGGCAGTTTAAGTTTGCAATCTCAAGATCACAAGCTTGACAGACGTCCTCGGCCATTGCTCTATCTCCTCCAAGGAGAGATACCATCCCCCCCTCATGCTCCAGGCAGGCTTTTTGCATCAGCTCTCCGCGCTTGGCTACGAGGTGCAGGCCTGTTTCAAAGTCATACACTTCAGCGGCAGCCAAGGCGGTAAGCTCGCCCAAGCTCAGGCCAAATACTGCCCCTAGCTCCTGTAGCTTACCCTTATTTTTAAGATAAGCATAGATGCTATATCCCTGCACGTATAGCGCAGGCTGGCAATAACGCGTTTGCGTTAGCATCTCTTCTGGCCCTTCAAAGCAAAGCGTTTTTAGATCAAAGCCTAATACCGCATTTGCCCTATCAAAAAAGAAGCGACCCTCTTCCGTATGCTGGTAAAGAAAAGCCCCCATGCCCACTACTTGTGAGCCCTGGCCAGAAAAAACTAGAGCGAGTGTTTTCATAATGCAATTTCAATAAGCCCTACTAGAATCCCGAAGGCTTGAAAAGCCTAAAAATCTAAAAGAATATACCGCTTGGCCAAAGTATATATTTAGATTTCTGGGTAGATAAAAATCAGTAGATCTTTGGTTTAATTACGGGAGATGGATAGTTTTGTTTTCCCAAACCTAAAGTTTAAAAGACTTGTGTTCGAAAGGAGTCTAATGATTTGAAGATGCAAGTTTTAGTAAAAATGCCTCCAGCCCTAAAGAAATAATTCCCAGGACTGGAGGCAAATAGATCAAAAAATGAGCTTAGCTCTTATTTTTGAGAAGAAGCTATTTTGGTTGTCTTAAAGCGTTTATCTTGTGGATTAAACGCAGCAAGAGCTGCTAATAAATCTTGTTTTTCATTTTCATCCTGAATATAGGTCTGTATTACTTGCTCTCGAAATGCCTGGCTCAAACCATGGGTATTTTCTTCAGGAATAGCTTCATAAGGAACAGGGCTGAAAATAATACTGTCTATTAATGCGCGCTTATTTTCAAGAGAAATACTATCGAGCGGCATGTATAGTCCTAATGCAGTTTCATAGAGAGCCTGTGAACAAGAGTTCGTATTAAAAATTTGAGATATCAAATCCTCAAGAGCCTCATTAGAAATCGTATCTATGGGTACATGTTTTTCTAAAACTACTTCATAAATCTCTTTATAACAATTGGGGTTTTTTAGTATCGCATGCACAAATTCCTGTTTCATATCAGGATCAAAAGTCAACTCATACAGGGGCATTAATAATTCATGAATTAATTGCTTTTTGTAAGCAGATGGCATCATGGGCATAATATACTGCACATTTTTAGCAAAACCTAACAAAATTATGTTCTGCTCTTCTGGATTGGCTGTCCTGAGTACGGTTTCAGTCAATTCTCTGAATAAATGTTCGAGGTTATGCCTAGGATTATTTTGATAATTATCAAAGAACGTTTTGAGAATCGTTTTTACAACGTGTGGATACTGTTCCTTATCAGAAATTTCATTATAAGTTTTTATCTTACTCATAATATTATACAACGTAATATCCTTGTAATTTGTAGCTATGTTTAACAGCACTTGCTGCTTTTTATCTTCAGTAAGAGAGTCTGCTGCATATTTACGCCAATTTTCTGCAAACTTATCATTCAGGGCAAATTCAAATAACCCCTCTTTCCTTTTATCTTCATTTACAATGGCGTTTAAGGCATCTAAGCTTCTCTCTCCATCACCTTTACTATTTAGGGCTAATATACAATAAGCCTCATCTCTCTTTGTGTCATTAGCTATTTGAGGTATTAAGTTTTTGCATAAAGACCACTCATCCATTCTATCATTCTTAACCAGGCTGAATACAATATCATCCTTGACCTCCGTGCTGACGGTTGACAGTTTCTCAAAAAGCTTTGTCAAACATTCATATCCGATTTCTACCTTTATATGAGGCTCTAAACGATCTATCTCGCTCTGAAAAATAGAACAAAAAGCTTTTACTTGTTTTTCAGGATCCAATAATTTTTGAGCTGCAGTATATTTTACATCTCTAGATTGTGATTGATCATTAATAATTTTTTTTAATTCTCTTTGTAAAAGTTGCTGAGCTTGATGGATTAAATCTTGATCTAAATCAAGGTCTGTTTTGAGCATTTCTTCCAATAAACCAAGTTTCACCGAAGTATTTTCAATCTTTTGAATGAACGCTAATCGATCTTTAGAACTTAATTTATCAGTTCTTGCTAGAGCTTCTACGGCTTCTTGTTTAGATAGTTGATTTTTTATTTGAGAAATGATATCCATTCCCTCTTGTAAAGTAATAGCAGTATCAGATAAATTGAGTAGACGCATTAACCGTGTATAACTATTATCAGATACTTGAGGAACCTGAGCCAGGCCTCGAGCTATAGTGCTTTCACCACTTTGCTGCCTAACCCCTCTGCTTGTCTCTTGGGGTTGGGCTACATTCATTGGTCTTGCTGTGTCTGAAGTCCTCTTGGAAGAATCTAAGGGTCTATTGTTCATAATATTTATTGGTTTTATTTTAAGTTAAGTTGTATTTTTTTATGCTTAAATAAAAAATAATCATATATAAATCAAAAAAAATATCAATAGAAATAATTATGATTTTATTTAAAAATTTATATTAAACACAAAAATAAAAAAATTCTATTTTTTAGTAAAAAAGACACCCTTGGATTCAAGGGTTCCTCGTCTCCAAAACGAAGGCTTTTCATCCTTATTTTTTTTTGCTAGGATGCCTATCTCCCAAAAAGATTATAGGCTTTTAAAAAACTTCTTCTGAAGCTATCCCCTTTCCCCTCTATGGCTCTTAGTGCACCCCCTTGTATGGAAGCCCCTGCAGAATTTTTGAAATCTTTACCAGCTTATCTCAAGCATTTCCCGGGAGCATTTTTTTTCCAAAACGCAGACCTTAGCATCCGCTCTATAAGCGAAAGTGTGTATCACATTTTTGAAAACTGCGATATTTCAAAACTAAAACACAATTTCCTACAACTGCTGTATCACCAAGACCGTTTTGAGTTCATCCAGAACCTCAAGCACGGGCCGAGTAAAGACGGCATTTTACAGCTAAAGTATAGGCTGAAGCACCCCAATAAAGATAGTATTGCCTACATTTGGGATATTAGAAGCCCGTACTATAGTACTGAAGGACATTTATTAGGCTATGAAGGCGTATGGATCAATTGTTCGCGCCAGGCAATAGCTGAAACTCAGCTCTCTGCTGCCTTATGGCGAGAGCATCTTGCCCTTCTAACAAGCGGTCTCATTCATGACTTTAGTAATGTTGTTACTGGAATTTACTCGCTGAGCGAACTCTATCACTCTACCCTAGAACCCAGTCATACGATGTTTGAAGGCCTAGGGCAGATTAAAAAAAATGCCCTCGAGGCCCAAAAGCTGATTCGCCGCATCATAGAGCTCAATCGTGAAGCAAGCGGCAACAGTACGTATCATAACCTAGAGCAGCTCATTCAAGACCAGCTAGAGCTGTTTCGTATTCTCCTCCCTAGCTATATTGAGATTGAGACCCTATTTACAGACCAGGAACTTCCTATATATGTGGATGATGTGACCTTTCGTCGGGTCTTTTTAAACCTAGCTATGAATGCCAAAGACGCCATCAGTCAAAAGGGGAAAGTACGGATTCAAACCCGTTTGGTGGCTATGCAAGAACCGATATTTTTAGGTGCCCATGGGGGGAGCCGTCTAGCACCCAAAAAAGGTGTTGAGATCATCTTTCAAGATACTGGAGGCGGCATTGCCCCACAGCATTTAAACTGCCTCTTCCAGCCCTTTTTTTCCACAAAAGACACCTATAAAGGAGCAGGCCTAGGCCTCTACAACATGCAGCTTTTTATACAGGATGCAGGAGGGCTCTTAGGTGTAAAAAGCGAACTTGGCCGGGGTACTAGCTTCTTTATCTATCTGCCCCTTGCTGAATTTAAAACAGCACCTACTGTTTTAACACCTGCTAAAGTAGCTAAAAAAGAAAAGCGCCTTCGGGCTCTTGCCTATGCATCTCATACGCCCGATAGTTGTGATCTTGTACAGTACCTGACTGAAAAAGAATGGGAAGTGCTATCCTTTAATGATCCTTTTTCGCTGATTGCTTATCTGAAGCAAAGCAAACTCCACATAGATCTTTTTTTACTGATAGATCTAGGAAAGGATAGCTATGTTAGCTCCTTGCTAGACTATCTAAAGGCCTACTATCCAGGCATATGCAGAGGCGTACAAGTCATGAGTGGAGATGCTTCAAGAAGCGATACCTTTAAATCGGTAGCTCATTTTTCACTCGATAGGCATTGTAGCCAACAAGAAGCTTTAGCTACCATAGAAAACTATTTAAAACCATAAAACCTATGCAGGATAAAGCTCCCATTATGGTAGTAGACGATGATGAGATTATTCTTTTAGCGCTTAAAGAAACCCTCAGCCTAGAAGGTTATACGGTACACACTTTCAGCCATCCGCCTAAAGCCCTAGAAGCCTTAAAAAAAATAAAATTTGCCCTGATTATCTCTGACCAACGCATGGGAGAGTATGCTGGACACGAATTTTTAGCTGAAGCTAAGGCCTTACAAGCGGATGCTGTGAGGCTACTGATTACAGGCGTACTCAACTCAAGAACTATTATTGAAGCACTAAATGCAGGCGAAGTGTTTCGTTTTATCCCCAAGCCATGGATCAGAAGCGAGCTAGTTCAGCATATCCAGGCTGCGTTTCATAAATATGTAGCGCTTCAAAAAAATAAAGAGATCCTAGAAGACCTGCGTCAGGCTAATAAAGCCCTTCAAGATCAAAACCAAGACCTCTTAAATCGGCTGAGTAAGTTAAAATCCCTTTCAAGTTCGTATTAAAATGGAGTGTGGACCCCTGGATCTAAAAGAAAAAGACTGCCTGCTTTTCTCAAGACTATGCAAGGAAGTGAGCATGGGCATTCTGATTGTAGATATGTCTTGCCCAGAAGCGATCAGACCACTTTTTATGAATAATGCCTGTAAAGCCTTCTTAGAGGATTTCAAGGATCAACGATATCAGGATTATAACCTAAAAGACTGCTTTCAGGATACAGTTTTACCGCTTATTTTCAGTAGCCTCAATCGTTGTATGGCCTATAAAACCAAGATTTTACAGGCTCTATCTTTAGCCTCTGGGGGGACCCCTACCCACCTTTGTCAGATGATTCCCCTGGAGGCAGCTGAACAGTTTAAAAACTGGTGTTTCATTCTCCTTGAGCCTCTTTCTATAGATGACACTTCTGATTTTAACTCCACTCTAGGCCGCTGCATGGGAGGCTTAGCTCATGATTTTAATAATCTTTTAATGATTATTAACTCTTATGCAGAGCTCTTAAAGTTAAAACTCCACACGCAGCATGCAGCCTATGGGTATCTAGCTCCTATTCAACAAGCTACGTCTAGGGCAGGCGTACTCGTTGAGCAAATGATGCAAATTTGTCATGAATCTTTCAATACAAAAAAAATCTTTAACTTAAAAGATACCGTTTTAGAAATTAAAAATATTTTAGAATATACACTGAGT
Organism: uncultured Opitutales bacterium; assembly: GCA_964511545.1. Taxonomy (GTDB): domain Bacteria; phylum Verrucomicrobiota; class Verrucomicrobiia; order Opitutales; family CAZEFS01; genus CAZEFS01. The sequence continues at coordinate 13,998 of CAZEFS010000002.1, read as the reverse complement.
GATAATGCCCAAATACAGATAAAAACAGAACTAAAAGATGTCTTTATAGAAGCAAACCCTCTTGAAATAGAGCAGATCCTCACCAATCTTTGTTTAAACGCAAAGCAAGCTATGCCACGAGGAGGGCCTATCACTATCCGCCTAGAGCCAGAACCAGGCGGGATATACGTATGCCTTAGCGTAGAAGATCAAGGCCAAGGCATAGAACCTAGCATACAGGAACACTTATTTGAGCTTAACTTTACAAGCAAAGCGCATAAATTAGGCCATGGCTTTGGTTTATTTAACATCGCATCTATAGTCAAAAAACTAGAAGGGTTTATAGAGGTCAATACCATACAAGGCCAAGGCAGTACCTTTAGGTTATTTTTTAAACAAGCCTCATTTCAAAAAAATCAGGGTTCAAAAGAACCCCAAACAGTAGAGGCGCAGCTATCTTCTAAAAAAATAATGATGGTACTAGAACCCGATGAAGAAGAGAGGGAAAAGCTGCTCATACTTTTCAATACTCAAGATTTTAAAGCCCTAGATTATCAAAAAAATGAAGATATATGGAGCAAACATCAGCCAGTAGCTGCACTCTGTTTAGGCCCCAATGTCACAGGCTCTAGTTTCTCGTCTCTGGTTTTGGAGCTGCTTGAAAAAGGCCTAAAGCTGCATCCCCATTTAAAAATTATCTCTTTATCATCCGATCGTGAGCTTGAAAAACATTTAAAAGATAGTCATTACTCGCGTCTTTTTTGCTTTCCAAACTTAAGCCATAGAGGACACATTCTCAAAGTATTAGCTCCTATTTTAAATATACGTATAGGATGGATCGCATAATTAGACAAAAACCCTTGAAGGCCTATTGAGTATGGCTTAGATCTGATGGATGCAAGAGCCTATGATCGTCTTTGAGACTCCGGAACCCCTCCTAAAAAAGATAGCCAAAGATCAGTTTCTACGAGCTCTTTTTAAAGCTAGAACACAGCCCTGTATCCTCAGCCTCTGCTTCCAGCTAAAAAAAGGAGATGACAGCTCATTGATTCGTTACTTTTCAAAAAAAAATATTCCTTTTTTGTATCAATCCAATCATGACACCACGCATCTTTTTGCAGGGCAGCTACTAACCCATCAAGCCTCTGGAAAAGTCCCCAGGTTTGAAGAAGCAAATGCTTTTTTTAACCCTCTAAAACCCTTATATAGGACTAACAACACAGCATACCCGCTGCATCTTGCCTGCGCTTTTGACTTTGAAGAACAGGGAGCAAACCTTAGTTTAATCTGCTTTGTACCTCATTGGCACTATTTTAAAACAAACGAAGCTAGCTTTCTTAGCTTCTATTATCATATCCATGCGAAGAGTTCTTTAGCCATTTTAGAAAAAGAATTCTCAGAGAATTTAAGGTATTTTCAGAGCATTGAAGCAATAGATCTTCTTCCCCTTCCCTCTCTTTCTTTTTTGCAGAGTACAGTAGATAGGTATCCAGCTACGGTCTTGAAAGCTTTAGAAATTTTAAAGGCCCAGCATTATCAAAAAATCACTCTTGCAGCCTACAGCGACTATAGGATAACAGATGCCCTGGATTTATCCTCTATCCTCGCTCCACTCAAGGCAGAGGCAAGCCCATCCACAACGGTATTTTGCTGGAGTCAAGCCCCGGGACGCAATTTTTTTGGAGCTACCCCCGAGACCTTACTGCGTACCCAAGACCATACGGTTTTTATCGATGCGCTAGCAGGATCTATCCCGCGTCAGGGAAATAGCATGACAGATCGTCTAGACCAAGAAGCACTTCTAAAAGACTCAAAAATTCTTCAAGAGCATCAGCTTGTCATCGATGCTATTGTCCAAGATTTAAAAGCCCTCTCTATAAACCCCTATTATCCCAACACTCCTCAAGTCAAGTCCTTAAAATACTTACATCATCTTTTTACACCTATTCAGGCTAGATACAATTCATCCAACACGGTGTTTTCCCTTATTCAAGCTTTACACCCTACTCCTGCTTTAGGTACATATCCCAAAAAAAGTGACGCTGATCTCATATCCTCTCTTGAAAATTTTGAAAGAAAACTCTATGGAGGAGGTCTAGGATGGATGAATAGTGCAGAGGATAGCCATATCACAGTTAATATTCGGTGCGCCGCTCAAGACGGGGAGCGTTTGCGCTTCTTTGCAGGCTGTGGCCTAACGGCAGCCTCCATACCTCACATAGAGCAAAAAGAACTAGAGACAAAGCTGAAAACTTTACTGAGCTATTTTAGATGTACTTAAAGTCTCATTACAAAAATTTATAAAAACACAGAACACACCTTCTCAAACTACAAAAACTGCTGTCTTTATTCAGCTAGCAAACACTGCTGGAGCACGAAGCAGTTCCACAAAAGGCTCTCGTGGTTTACTTTTCCTAAAAGATGCTGCTGCCATAATGTTTGTATCCGCCTACGATCCACATGCTCCCAAGCAAGCGTATCCGCCTTAAGGTAAGTTTCAAAAAGGCTTCTTAATTCTTTCCTAAAGGCATCAGCCAGGGGCATGCCAAAGCCCATTTTGGGCCTATCCCATAGATGCCTAGGCAGGTAACGCCCTAAAAGCTGTTTTAAAAGATATTTCTTTTCTTTATTGGGAAACTTTTGATCTAAAGGAATAGACCAAGCAAAGTCTACCAGGTCATAATCCAAGAATGGTGCGCGTGTTTCTAAGCCTACAGCCATACTGGCTCTGTCTACTTTACACAAGACATCATCATGCAAATAGGTCCGCATATCGAGATAAAAGACTTGCTCTGCCGTCTCTCCCAAAGCGGAGTGGAGTCGAAGCCAGGTCTTATCCCAATCAGGAGCAGTTTGAAAATAGCTGACACTATTTAAGTAAGTGCCTAAAAAATGCCCTCCCCCTAAGGCCATAAGAGCCTTATTTGCTCTAGAAGCCAATACGGGAGACAGCTCAGACAAAAAACGCTTGTTTAGACAAACTAAAACCTTTAACAAAGACTTAGGCATATACGCAGCCATTTTTGTTAAAGTCGGCACCCACTTATGCCGGTGATAGCCACCAAAGAGTTCATCTCCTCCATCGCCCCCTATAGCTACAGTGACATGCTTTCGAAAAAGCTTGGATACCAGGTGGGTAGATAAAGCTGAAGCATCACCAAAGGGCTCATCATAGAGCCGAGACATAGCACTCGCGTATTCCAGAATACTTTCAGGCTCAATATACAGGGTAGTATGGTCTGTTTTTAGATGTGTTGCAATGGCTTCTGCATAAGGGGCTTCATCCCAAGGAGAATTTTTAAAGCCTACAGTAAAGGTTTTAATAGGCGCTATGCTTTGTTTTTGCATGCAGGCCACCATCAGTGAGGAATCTATCCCGCCTGACAAAAATGCCCCGACCGGTACATCTGCAATCATTCTATCCTGTACGGATTGGCTGAGTAAATCATCTAGTCTATCTATCAGTGCCTCTCCCTGCAAAGGGCAGAAAGAACGCTGGTTCAAAGCAACCTCCAAGTCAAAATAAGTTCCTTCCTTCAGTCCCCTCGTGGGGCTGATAGTCAAATAACGCCCCGGCAACAGTTTTTTAACTTCCTTGTAAAACGTATAAGGAGAAGGGATGTAGTTTAGCCGTAGGTATAAATCCACAGCATGAGGATCAATCGTTTTTTTGAACCCAGCTAAGGCTTTTAAGGCTTTTAGTTCTGAACCAAAGGCAAAACAGCCCTGCTCAAAGCTATAATAGAGGGGCTTTTCTCCAAAACGATCCCGGGCTAAGCTCAAAATTTTCTCTTGTTTATCGTAAAAGGCAAAAGCAAACATGCCATTCAGAAGGGGGAGCGTCTTTTCTACCCCCCAGGTGATACAAGCCTGCAACAAGACCTGTGTATCTCCTCGTCCCTCACAGGGTATATTCTGGGCCCTAAGCTTGTCCGCCAAGGCCTTATAGTTATAAATCTCCCCATTAAAGGAGAGCACGTAGCGTCCATCTAGGCTACACATCGGCTGATGGCCACTGGGGTTAAGGTCTATTATCGCTAGACGCCTCTGCCCTAAGGCAATATCCTCACAAGCCCATATGCCTTCATCATCAGGGCCTCGATGAGCCAGAGCTCGCGTCATGTTTCTTGCTGCTAGCTCTACCTGCTCTGTCTTAGTTTGAAATTGCCATATACCTGCTATACCGCACATAACTGAAAATCTGTGGAGCAAAATCGAATAAAAGGCAAATGTTTTCTTAGGACGTTGTAGATTCTATAAACTATAAAGAGGCTTGCCTTCACGCTCAGCCCTGCACACCCTAACTCTGAACAACGCTTTTTTTATAGGCAATCACACACCAATTCACATCTGGATTTTGGCCAAAAGTAATACGTTCTAGCCCACAACGCGTCATCATAGCTCTTAAATCCGCCTTAGAATATCGTTTTTCTAGAGAGGTGCCAAATCGATCTAAAGCACAATTGCGCATGTTATAAAAACTACCATTTCGGTAGGAGCTCAAAGGGATAGTATTGACCTTAAAGCCCCACTTTTCAAGCATAGCTGAGACTCGTGCCAAAGGCCAGTAAACTAAAAGGGCAATAGCATCTGTTACTCGAATTTTAACACTATGGGGCAGCTGACAAATACCCCTTCTTAAAACATCACTGCACTTCCAAATGAGCCGAAACCACCACGGCTTATTTTCAAAGTTATAGTACATATAAATCAAGAAAGGAGCCCCTGGCTTTAGTTTTCTGACACAGTCTGCCATAGCCTTTTCTGTATCGGGAATATGATGCAATACCCCCAGGCAATACCCAAAATCTTGACTATTATCTTGAAGGGGCATAGCAGAAATGGTAGTTTGGTGGAAAGAGACATTTGAAAATTTTTTCAATTTTTGGCGTGCGACATCTATCGCAATAGAAGGCTCTATACAATTTAATTTACCTACATTCGGGGCAACATAGGCTGCCCAACGACCATTGCCACAGCCTGCGTCGAAGCCTTCTGATGTTTTATCAATCTTATCCCAAGGGAAGATCTCAAAATATCCATGAAACTCTTTATCTAGGTCTTCTTTAGGGCGCTCCTCATTTGTAAACGAAGTCCATTCCTTACCGAAATGATCTACAACTTGGTCACATATAAATTAAAAAAAATTTATTTCATTTTCACTTACCCCACCATTTCCGCTATCATACGCCTGAGGCCCTCTTCCAGAGGGATTTCAGGTTTCCAGCCGAGGAGAGCCTTCGCTTTTTGAATATTAGCACAGGTATGAAGCATATCTGAAGCGTTAAAAGGATGATGCTCAATGATGGCTTTTTTAGACAGGTGTTTTTCTAAAAGGTGAATCATATCCTGGATGGTGTGGGGCTCTTCGTTGCCTAGGTTGATAATTTCATAGCCTAAGGGTTTGCTGGCTAAAATGACACCTCTCGCAATATCATCGACAAAGGTAAAATCTCTAGACTGGCTACCATCCCCATTCAGGGGCAAGGGCTTGCCAGCTAGGATAGCTTTCATAAACCTATCTGGGCTCATATCTGGACGGCCGTAGGGCCCGTATACTGTAAAACAGCGTAAAATCGAAATATCTAAGCCGTATAGATGGTGATAGGTATAACAGAGCATTTCTGCAGCTTTTTTGGAGGCTGCATAGGGAGAAATGGGCGTGTTTACAGGGAGCGTTTCCACAAATGGGAGCTCTTGGCCTGCATATAAAGAAGAGGTGGAGGTGAGGACGAATTTTTTTACCCCATGGGCTCGCATACAGTCTAAGAGGTGCAGAGTACCCAAGGTATTGGTGCTAAAGTAGACCTCAGGGGCATCCATACTAGCGCGGACCCCTGCCCTAGCTGCAATATTATAAACTACATCAAACGTATACTTCGAAAAGATACCCTCAAGAAAAGCCTTATTCTCGATATCTTCCTTGAAAAAAGTAAAATTCTGCTCTTGACCTAGCCTCCGTATGGCCTCTAAGCGATCGAATTTAAGCTGAGGGTCATAATAATCATTCAGATTATCTACCCCCACAACCGTATGATTTGCTTTCAATAACAGTTCAGCTACTTTCGATCCAATAAAGCCTGCACACCCGGTAAGTAATACTTTCATAAGGAATGATGTACAGCGTCAAACATGAGCATATTCACAGCATGAATGTCAAATGTTTTTTCAGCCAAGCTACGACTTTCCTTCCCCATAGGCTCTAAACTTTGAGGGTTTTGGATAATATATTCCATAGCCTTAGCTAAAGCCTCTGTACTACGTGAAACGATTTTAAGGCCATTTCTTTGATGCAAGACTGTTTCTTTGCAGCCAACGCTATCAGTAGTAATCACTGGCCGCCCACACGCTAAAGCTTCGAGGAGAGACCTAGGGATGCCTTCTCTATAATAAGAAGGATATACAAAAACAGAGCTAGCATTGATTTGCTCTTCCATATTAGAACAATAGCCCATATACTCAACCGCTCTAGAACAGGCCTTGAGCTGGTCTTTGGTCATAGCAGAAGGGTTGCTATCCACACCACCCCCTAAAATAAAACGCACCTCAGGATATTTCAGCTTTAACTGGCTGGCTGCCTCCACATAATGAAAGACGCCTTTTTCTTTAATAAGCCTAGCAGCCATGAAAAATGTGAGCGTTTTAGGAAAAGGTTTAGGCTGAAATACGTCTAAATCTACCCCCGTCCCAGGGACGACCAAGGCCTTGTCGGGATGAATTAATTTTCGCCTCACAAAAAGCTCACCATCATCTGTATTTTGAAAAAATACTTTTGTAAAGCCTTTGAAACTCAGCTTATACAAGAACATACTGACATGCTTAGCGATCGCTCGTTTTAAACCAGGCTCCTCAATGAATGCATACCCCAAACCTGAAACTAAGCCATAAATGTGCCTTATTCCTAAAAAACGTGCCGCTAAACCTCCATAAATATTAGGCTTTACATTCCCCAAAAATATAATTTCAGGCTTTTCTTTTTTGATTAAGTCATAGAGACCCTTTAAGGTTTTTAAGTTATTAAGAAGCCCCATAGAAGTCCCGCTAAACGCTTCCCACGGGACCCATTGTACCCCAGGTAATTTCTGCTTCCATTCCTCAATCGCAGTAATAGGCAAGACACACCTTACGGTATAAGCTTCTTTTAAAAATTTCTGCAACAGATGAGATCTAAGGTCTATAGCACCCGCATTAAATAAAAACAAAACCGTTTTCCTAGACATAGAAGCTCTATTTAGATACTGGTTCCAAAGCTCCAAGAAAAGACAGGAGACTTATTTTTATAGCCATGGGTCTTTTTCTTTAGGGGGAAACCTAAATCGAGACGCAGGGGAGAGCCAAAGATGAAAATACGAAAACCAAAGCCAAGATTGTGTTGGAAATCTTTTAAATTAAAATCACCCGCCTTAGGGTTGATGAATCCTAGATCATAAAAGCCTAAAAATCGAACTGGCTCTAGGAGCTTGAAGGAATACTCAAATGAGCTAAAACCAAAGGTCCTTCCGCCCGAGGGCTCCCCATCTGGGAAACGGGGGCTTGCTTTACGATACTCAAAGCCTCTTAGGTTATCAGGTCCGCCCAGATAATAGTGTTCAAACAACGGTAGGCGCTTACCTCCAAAAGGGGTAACGCCCCCCAAACGGCCGTAAACACCAAAGATTTGGTCTAAAGTCTCAAAAGTATTGATCCACTGTCCAGCCCTTCCCTCAAGGCGAAAATACTTCGTGGGACCTCCCGCAGGTCCACCGGCTACTTCGGCTATACCCTCTAGGCGAGTTCCTTCATGGGGCACAATATAATTGTCTCTTGTATCATAGGTTAGGCTAAGGCCGAGCTTGCATACGGTCCTTTTCCCTTTTTCATCCTGAAGGTAGGATGGGGCGCTCGAATGCATATCAATAAGGCTAACCTGCTCTGCTCCGTAAAAGATTTTACCTTCCACTCTATCAAAAAACCATTTGCGCATGTACACCTCTCCTCCGATGCGAGACTGCTTATAAAATTCACTCACATACTCACTTTTGGAGTGATACAGCTCAAAGCCGAGGGCCAATTCTCTCTGGCACAGCCAAGGTTCTTCAAAACCTATAATGGCTTCATAGGATTTCTGAGCCCAGCTCAAACGAATGCGGCACCTTTGTCCTGCTCCTCTAAAGTAATTTTTAGGATTTTTATAGTCAAAGTTTGAGAGTGTCAGTTCTGTAAAAAGGCCAAAGCGCTCTAAACTACTAAAACCTCCGCCAAAGGCGATAGACGTCGTCTTTGCCTCCTGGACGGAAATTTTTAAATTTCTACGATTGGGGATTTGAATATCTTCACTGGTGAGATTCACCTGCTTAAAAAACCCAGTATTTTTAAGCCTGGCTTCACTATTTTTCATCCGCACCATATCAAAGACATCTCCGGGGGCCAAGGCAAGCTCACGGGCTATGACGACGCTTTTAGTTAGCGTATTGCCTTGAATAACAATATCCTCTACATAAAATTTGTCACTCTCTCGAACGACATAGGTCACATCAATTTTTCCTGTTTCCAGGTTAGATTTTCTCTCAGCCACCACATAGGTATCTAGGTAGCCATAGTGGCCGTAGTATTGCGTCAGGCGCTCGACATCTGCATCTACCACGCTAGCAGATAAAAAACCATCTGGCTTTAAATGCACACAAGGCAAAAGCGTGTCCTTAGGGTAGAGGGTATTACCGCTAATCTGTACAGCACCCACATAGTATTGCTTCCCTTCCACAATCGTCAAGAGGACCTCCGCTTTTCCCTCTTTAGGAAAGGAAACTTGCACTTTTTTAAAGTCTAAGTCTACATCCAAAAAGCCTAAGTCTTTATAATAATCTTTAATGCTTTCTATGTCATCACGCAAAACAGCATCTTTAAGGTAGCCCTTACTGGTAAAAAATGAGAAAATATTCCAGCGCTTCGTTTTAATGAGACTCTGGAGTTTATCGTTAGAAACTTGGGCGTTACCTACAAATTTAACCTCTACAATTTTCTGCTTAGGTTTTTCTTGGATGTGAAAGCATATTTTCCCGATACCTTGGGCTTCGTCTTTTTCAATCGTATAAGAGACTTTTGTCTTGTAATAGCCTCTGGACTCGTAGAGTTCTGAGATCTTATCCTGTGCTATCTTTACACTAGATTCATCCAAGGGCTCTCCCACTTTAAATTTGATTTGCTTGAGGAGTTTTTGTGTAGCAATTGCTTTGTTACCTTGTATCTGAATATCCGCTACCTTACTTTTGGGAAAAACCTGGATAACTAGGTCTACCGTACGGTCTTGGATATTCTGAACGCTAATTTTAACATAGTCAAAAAATCCAGTTTTGTATAAAGAATGAATCGATTGATCAGCCAAGGAGTTATCATATGCATCCCCAGGCTTTAAGCTGAGGTGAGCCCGAACGAACTCCTCTCCTACCCCCTCAACGTTACAAACATCAATTTTTATATCCCGTATGGTTTTATTGATAAATCCTTCTTCTGCTCGTATCAAAGAGCAGAGTAGACTCAGGCCAAGCAAAAACAGTGAATATAACCGCAAGATAGATCTAAATCCAAACATAAAAAAGGACAGGACTAACGTAAAGTATTAAAATTTGAGGATTTCTCCTAGAGGTCAAGCCCATAATACATATACGTTTATGGGCTTTCAGTATTCAAGAGGCTAAATCCTCAAATCAGGATATCCATCTAAGCCACTTCCTTTCCAGCCTTTACCTTTGAGGAAATATTGTAGAGATAATACCCTACCATATAAAATACCAAAGTCCCCAAGAGTACTGCCATCGGCTCAAAGCCCTCTGGTGCTATTTTAAAGCATTCGGTCGTCTGGCAAGCCGCAAATGGAATAGCTAAGGCAATACCCACTAGGGCCTCACCCGCGATCACGCCCGAGCAAAAAAGCAAGCCTCTATTTTGGGTTTGTTTGACTTGTGATGGGCTGTGCTTTTTACGTCTATGCCTATAAGCCACAATCGCAGCCACCACACCCCCGATAAAAACAGGCACACTCACATCTAGAGGCATATAAATGCCTAAAGCTACCCCCATAACTGGCAAACGCCAAGAAGCCTGAGTTTTCTTACGATACTCATCTATCCCTATCACCAATACCGCTAAAACCGCTCCTATATTAAACATAGACCAGTCTAAAGACTGGGAGAATACCCCTGTAGAAATCACAGCCATTAAAGCTGCCTTCGGAGCACCTAAGGCTTGTGTGGGATCCATCCCCTCTCGAGGCAAAACATTTCCAATCCCATACGCTTCAAAAAGAATCTGTATCACCGGTGTCATCACAAAGGCTCCGACAACAACGCCTACAATGAGCATCACCTGTTGTTTCCAGGGTGTGGCCCCCACAATCTGACCAGACTTTAGGTCCTGCAAATTATCGCCACTCACAGCTGCAGCATTTGCCACAATCGCACCTAGCATAATGGTAATAGCCGAAGCCGCTAGGCCCGCTGAAACGCTCTCTTTAAAGTTCAGCTGCATACCGAGCCACCCAAACAAGAGCAAAGCAGAGCCTAAAACCGCAATAATCGTTACACCCGAGAGAGGGTTATTCGTACTCCCCACCAATCCACACATGTAGCCTGAGATAGAAGAGCAGATAAAGCTCATCACTACTGTAAAGAGGCTTAGTAATACAATCGTAGGATAATAGAGGCTAGGAGTTAGGTCTAAGTGTGCTGCATCTAAAATATTTTTAAACAAGAAGAATAAAGGAAATAAAAGCAAAACAGAGGCAACCAGCACATAGTATAGCGGAATATCCCTTTCAGTACGGGAAATAGTATCTCTGCCGTGCATTTTTATGTCTTTAAAAGTCATCAGTGAGGATCGCACTGCCTGACCTATAGGCTTGATCAGATAGACCAAGGTCCATATCCCGCCTACCACCATCGTACCCACACCAATCATGCGGATTTTACTATTCCAAACAGTGACAGCTGCCTCATAGGCACTCAGTCCTTCGGGAATACCTACTAAGTAGGCATAGATGGGCACACCCACTGCCCAGGCTAAACAAGCACCCAAGAGCATAGACGCTCCCACTTCCACACCAATAATATAGCCTGCACTTAGCAACACAAGCGATAGTCCTGTTCCAAAGCCAAGAACTGTTCCGCCCGCATATGTCCAGTAATGAATACTTTCGCCCACTATCATGAGGCCAGATTGTGCAAATTTCACTACCGCAGCAATGATTCCTCCACTCATGAGGTCTTTCACCCCTCCTTTGGCCATGCTATCTCCCGCCTTTAGGACTTCTCCTGTTACAATGCCTTCGGGAAACTTGAGGTAGCTCTCTACGATATAGGCTCTGCGCAGGGGAATGGAGAAGAGTACTCCATAAATGCCTCCTACCAAAACCAGGCAAGTGGTAGTCCAAAAGGGAAAGTTCTCCCAATAGCCCATCATGATAAGAGCAGGCAAGGTAAAGGCTACGGCTGCAGCAATCACTTCACCTGCAGACGCAGCGGTTTGTACAATGTTATTTTCTAAAATATTGCTAGTACGAAACAACTTCAGCACCACCATGGAGATCACAGCTGCTGGAATAGTTGCCGCCACTGTCAGGCCAATTTTTAGGCCCAGGTAAAGGTTTGCAGCGCACATCACAGCCGCAAGAATCACTCCCAAAACAACTGCCTTGAAGGTAATCTCGGGGAGAATCTGCGAGTCGGATATATAAGGCTGAAAACCAGGCTTATAGGTTTGGCTACAATTCTTGTCTTTATCCGCAGCTGCATTCGCTGAACAGGTATAAGGATCTATGCTCATGAGACCTTTTCGTATAGGGTTAAAAAAATAATTACTTTTAAGGCAAACACCCTAAAAATACTGGCCACACACTCAAAAACTGCTCTCCTTCAAAAGTGCTTCTCACTTGCTATTTCGAGGTTAAAAAAGCTTAAAAAAGTCTTTCTCAGGGTAGTTCACGTTTTTTATAATGAATAAACCAAGTCCTGAAGAAAACACTCCTTCTATCAATAGTCAATACTGGATCTCACATTTTCTCAAGTTTAGGAATATTTAAATTTGACACTTTAAGGAAAATATACATACATAAGGCTAAATTTATTTTTCTGGCACCCATCCATGTATCCCATCAACCCATTATCTTCTATTCAGCTCGGTCGAGCAGTCCCTACTCCTGTGCTTACAAGTCAGGAGCCTGCCCTCCAGCCTTCAAAGCAAAGCCTAGTGACTATCCCGGTGGTGACTCCTTCTCTAGAAAATCTTGTCTTAGCTGAGCCCACACTCAAACTAAAACTTTCAGCCATAGAAAGCAAAACTCAAGGCAATCCTGCTAAAGCACACCCTCTTTTTCCACAAATCCTCTTAGACCTTGAGGCTTATACAGATCCTTCTGAAGTTTTTCCCTTCATAGACAGTTTAACGGTTGGTCCAATAAGGTATCTCAGGCTCTCTCCTGCTGTGCTAAACCTTATAAACATTGCGTTTATACATCAATGCCAGGCCCTGGGCCTAAAATTATTTTTGGACCTAGACCTTTCGTTGACAGATCTCCAAAGCCTGCCGTCTCTTTCTTATACCGATGCAGCCTTGGTCAGCTACCATGGGCATGGGGCTTCAGCCCTGGGCGCCGAGGCAGCAATAGAGTCTCATCACCACTATCTACCTACTGCTTCCATGGTTTTTAAATCCTCCCATTTTAGATCTTTAGAGAGGACGATTAACTTTGTGAAAGATATCCTTTCCTGCTATCAAACACTATTGCCGTCTACCCCTAGTTTAAGCCTATCTCAAGTCCTTCCTCCTTTTCCTTGCCTATTATGTCAGCCAGAAGAACTCTCCCTCCTACGTCAGCACTTTGGTCCCACCTTGCCCCTTATAGTGAACGCAGAATCCAGCTGGGTAGCAGGCGCCCTAGAGATAACAAAACTTCCTGCCTTACACATGGCATCTTTCATTCTCTTAGGCCGCTCTATCCTTGGAGCCGAAAACCCTCAGCTAGAGCTAGAGCACATCTTTAGCTACTTACGATCCTTCTCCTAATCTTTTTTCAAAGAGCAGCAGGCAAATCAGAAGGCAAATAGCTACAGATAATCTCTACGACCGCTTTCACATCATGCTGGCTTGTATCCAAGACGATGGCTCCTGGAGGGCATACTAGGGGTGCGGTAGTTCTTTGGCTATCGCTGGCGTCTCGTTTTTGAATGTCATCCACCATGCCTTCCTGGCGCCTGCGCGCTTCTCTCAGTTTTACATCAGCCACCAAAAAAAACTTATACTGCGCTTCCGGTAAGATCGCAGAGCCAATATCCCTTCCTTCCATGACTATGCCCTGGAAGCCTTTTATTTTAGCTACACCCACTAGGCTTCGCTGATACTCTCCCAAAAAGCTCCTCAGTTCTGGTAGAGAGGCCAAAGGTGAGACCCACCGATTCACCTCTGGGCTCTTGAGAGAGGGCAGGTCAAAACTCAGTTGATTGATCTGCAGGGTAGCCGTTCTACCGTTAATTTGAGTCGAAAGGGCAATCCCGCTTAGCAGTCTTTGAAAGCTTTCTTGGGCTGATTTTTTTTGATGGAGTAAGGCTTCTGGCTCTATTCCTTCTTGCAAAAGGCATAATGTCAAGGCCCTATAATGCAGGCCTGTATCCACATGCAAGAAAGGATAACGCTCCACTAATGCCTTCCCAGTAGAGGACTTTCCCGAAGCTGCTCCCCCATCAAGAGTGAGTATCACAAAGGTTTCATCCATAGGTATGATAGAA
>CAZEFS010000002.1:0-255 GCA_964511545.1 uncultured Opitutales bacterium | reverse complement strand
TAGGATATAGGATATCAGTTAAGGTCTAAGGTTGATAGACTCGAGGGTCTGAAAGAAATTTGGGAAAGTTTTGGCACAAAGGCCAGGCTTTTTTAGGTAGATCCACGGCTTATTCCCGCATAAAGGATGGCTACCCAAGACTGCAAAGCTCATAGCCACTCTATGGTCTTGAAAGTCTTCTATCACATAATGAGTCTTATGCCTTAAAGACGCATACGAGGGCCAAAGGGTGATGCTATCGCTAGTCATGTCTAC
>CAZEFS010000001.1:34942-45656 GCA_964511545.1 uncultured Opitutales bacterium | reverse complement strand
GATACCGTAGAGGCCTGCCGTTATTTATCCCGTCTAAGAAAGGGTGAAGGGCTTGTAGATGATATTGATCACTTAGGAAGCAGGCGTGTACGCACCGTAGGTGAGCTGCTGGCTAATCAGTGCCGTGCTGGTCTAGCCCGGACGGAACGTTTAGTAAAAGAGCGCATGACACTCTATGATCAAAGTGTAGACTCGGTGACGCCTCAAAAATTAATCAATCCTAAGGCGTTGAGTACTGTTATTCGTGACTTTTTTGCTCGTAGCCAACTCTCCCAGTTTATGGACCAAGCTAATCCGCTGGCGGAGCTGACGCACAAACGGCGTCTTTCAGCCTTGGGGCCGGGAGGAGTCAATCGCGACTCAGCTGGTTTTGAGATACGAGACGTGCACCCTTCTCACTATGGCCGTATTTGTCCTATTGAAACCCCAGAAGGGCCCAATATCGGTTTAATTAATTCTTTGAGTACTTATGCCCGAATTAATGAATTTGGTTTTATTGAAACGCCTTATCGTCTTGTAAAAGATGGGGTTGTTACTCAAGATATTGCTTATTTGACAGCCGATCAGGAAGAAAATTATATCATTGCCCAAGCTAATTCAGAACTGAGCAAAGACAGTCGTCTGTTAGGTAAGGTTATTGCCCGTCAACGCGACATGGTGCTAGAAGTAGAGCCTGCGAAGATTCACTACATGGATGTTTCGCCGAAGCAGCTTGTGTCTGTGGCGGCAGGCCTTATTCCTTTCCTAGAGCATGACGATGCGAATAGAGCGCTCATGGGTTCTAATATGCAACGTCAAGGTGTACCTCTTTTAAAGGCAGAATCACCTCTCGTTGGAACAGGTATAGAAGGACAGTTGGCGCGTGACTCTCAGGCTGTTATTGTGTCAGAATCTGAGGGTATAGTCGCCTTGGTTGATGCTAAGCAAATCGTCGTGACAGCAGATGGCAAACTTCCTCGCAACTTTTGCCCTACAAGCAGAACAGACGCTAAAAAAGGAATGTATGTCTACACTTTGCGCAAATTTCTTCGCTCCAACGCAGCTACTTGTTTTAATCAAAAGCCCATCATTAACAAAGGTCAAAAAGTGCACAAGGGTACCATTCTTGCAGATGGCGCTTGCACTGAAAAAGGAGAATTAGCCCTAGGTCATAATGTTTTGGTAGCTTTTATGCCTTGGAATGGCTATAATTTTGAAGACTCTATTTTGATCAGTGAGAGTATCATTAAAGATGATTTTTATACATCCATTCACATTGAAGAGTTTGAAATAACTGCCCGCGACACAAAACTAGGGCCCGAGGAAATCACCCGTGATATTCCTAATGTCGGTGAAGAAGCCTTGAAGAACTTAGATGCGAACGGTATCATTCATATTGGAGCTGAAGTGAAGCCAGGAGACATTTTAGTGGGTAAAATTACTCCTAAGAGCGAGACAGAACTTGCCCCTGAAGAGAAGCTACTGCGTGCGATCTTTGGTGAAAAAGCAGCAGACGTGAAAGATTCTTCTCTCGTGGTTCCTTCGGGATGTTATGGTATTGTAAAAGCAGTACGAGTATCCAGTAAGACAGACAAGGAATCTTCAGATCTCTCTAGCGCTGATAAACGCCGCCAGAGCAAGAAAATCCACGAAGAATGTCGTGCCCAGATGGAGCAAGCCCGTGAAGAACTTACGGATACTTTATCTCATATTTTACTAGGCGAAAAAATTCCCTTAGCTATCACCAATCCTCAAACCCAGGAGGTGGTCGTTCCCGCTAATCGTAAGATCACCAGGTCGCTCTTGAGAAGTTTGGCTGACGTATCACGGTCTATTCATATCGATCGCTCTCCCATTGGGATTAAAATTATGGAAATTCTTAAGAATTTCCATCACCGTTTTGATCAAATCGAACTGGATAAAGACTTGCGACTCGCCTCGATGGCAGATGGTAAGGTAGAGGACAATGGAGTGGTGAAAAATGTTAAAGTATATATTGCAACCAAACGTAAAATCCAGGTTGGAGATAAAATGGCTGGCCGTCACGGGAACAAGGGGGTCGTCGCTAAGATTGTAGCTGAAGAAGACATGCCTTTCCTTCCCGATGGTACGCCAATTCAAATTATTCTCAATCCTTTAGGGGTTCCCAGCCGAATGAATGTGGGGCAGGTGCTAGAAACGCATTTGGGCTGGGCCTGTAAAAAACTGGGCATAAAGGTAGCAACACCCATTTTTGATGGAATGCCCGAAGAGGACATACGCTCTTATTTGAAAGAAGCAAAACTTCCTTCGAGTGGAAAAACACGGCTTTACGATGGGCGCACAGGTGAATCTTTTGACCAGGAGGTAGTGGTAGGCTATATCTATATGATGAAGCTAAACCACCTTGTAGCCAATAAAATTCATGCTCGAGCAGTAGGGCCCTACAGCCTCATTACTCAGCAGCCCTTGGGAGGTAAGGCCCAATATGGTGGTCAGCGTTTTGGGGAAATGGAAGTGTGGGCGCTCGAAGCTTATGGCGCAGCTTATACCCTGCAAGAGTTGCTCACTGTCAAGTCCGACGACGTTCAAGGCCGTACTATGGCTTACGAATCTATTGTTAAGGGTGATAAGAATTTGAATGCTAGCACGCCTGAGTCCTTTAATGTTTTGCGCAAAGAAATGCAGGCTCTTTGTCTCAATGTATCCCTATCTAGCAAATAATTTTGCTTAACATCTAATTTTAATCAGACTATCATGAGTAACGAAGCCGTTAAAGACTTTCTGAGTTCAGAGTCAGAGCAAAGCTTTGATAGCGTGGGTATTTCCATCGCTTCTCCAGAAAATATCCGCTCTTGGTCTAGTGGAGAAACTAAAAATCCTGAAACGATTAATTATCGCACCTTTAAGCCGGAGGTTAATGGTCTGTTTTGCCAGCGTATCTATGGGCCAGTCAGGGACTATGAATGTGCCTGTGGCAAGTATAAGCGTATTCGTCACAAAGGGGTAATCTGCGACCGTTGTGGTGTAGAGGTCACTGTAGCGCGTGTACGTCGTGAGCGTATGGGCCACATAGAGCTAGCTGTGCCTGTGTCTCATATTTGGTTTTTGAAAAGCTTGCCTAGTCGCCTAGGTTTAATCTTGGATATGACTGGGAGGGATTTGGAAAGAGTGATTTATTACGAAAGCTACATCGTAACCGATCCCGGTAAGACCCCCCTAGAGTTAAAACAACTTTTGAATGAGCAGGAGTGCCTGCAGGCCCAAGATGAATATGGCGAAGATGCCTTTGTTGCAAAAATGGGCGCAGAAGCACTAAAAGATATTTTAGCCCAAATAAATTTGGAGCAAGAAATCAGAGATTTGCAAAGCCAGCTGGATACCACCCGTTCCAAACAAGCTAAGAAGAAGCTTTCTAAGCGCTTAAATGTGATGAGCGGCTTTGAGAAATCTGGCACACGTCCTGAGTGGATGATTTTAGATGTCCTACCTATTATTCCGCCAGACCTCCGTCCCCTCGTTCCTCTTGAAGGTGGACGCTTTGCTACCAGCGATTTGAATGACCTGTATCGCCGTGTCATTAATCGGAATAACCGTCTACGTAATCTTCTGCAGCTCAAAACACCGGACGTTATTATCCATAATGAAAAGCGTATGTTGCAAGAGGCAGTCGATGCTCTTTTTGATAATGGACGCCATGGGAAGGCTGTGACTGGGTCTGGTAATCGCCCTCTGAAGTCTCTATCTGATATGCTGAAAGGCAAGCAGGGTCGTTTCCGTCAGAATCTTCTGGGTAAACGGGTGGACTATAGCGGCCGTTCTGTCATCGTGAATGGACCAGAGCTCAAGCTCAATCAGTGCGGCTTGCCTAAGAAAATGGCACTTGTTTTGTTTGAGCCATTCATCATTCGCCGCTTAAAAGAATTGGGTTTTGTGCATACGGTTCGCGGGGCCCGTAAAATGATTGAAAAACGTTCTCCTGAGGTCTGGGATATCCTAGAAGAAGTCACCAAGGGGCATCCTGTTTTGCTCAATCGTGCTCCTACTTTACACCGTCTTTCCATTCAAGCTTTCGAACCGCTTCTGATTGAAGGAGACGCCATCCGTATTCATCCCCTAGTCTGTGCTCCTTATAACGCAGACTTTGACGGTGACCAAATGGCAGTCCACGTTCCCCTCTCCCTTGAGGCAATTATGGAGTGCAAGCTCCTCATGATGGCGGCTCATAATATTTTCTCACCGTCTAGTGGTAAACCGGTGTTAACCCCCTCTAACGATATCGTGCTAGGGGCTTATTACCTGACACTAGAACTCAAGCAAAAGCCTGCTAAAGATTATTTAGTGCCCCTCATGAGTGATCTAAAGGAAGCTCTTTTTGCTTATGGCGATGGTGCATTGCCTCTGCACGCTTATGTAGATTTTATTAATCCGGACTATCAAAGAGATACGATTTACGGCAATCCGGATCGTAAAGTCATTCGTACGACAGTAGGCCGTATTCTATTTAACACTGTCTGGCCTAGCGATTTAGGTTTTATCAATTTTGCTATCACGAAGTCAAAACTTGGAGACCTTATTTTGAATACCTATAAGGTGAGCTCTAAGGAAGAAACGGTGGTTACTCTAGATAAACTCAAAGACCTTGGATTTAAGCTGGCTACTAAATCTGGGATCTCTATCGGCATTGAGGATATGATTATTCCTCATGACAAGCCTCAGATTATCAAGGAAGCTCGTAAACGCTTAGAGGAAGTCGACAGCCAATACCGCAAGGGGATTATCACCCCTGGTGAATACTATAATAAAGTTGTTGAAATTTGGACAGCTGCCACGGATGATATTGCCAAGGCTGTATTTAAGGATCTAGACCACAATAATGGGAAGGATGAAGTTAATCCCGTCTACGCTATGATGGACGCCGGAGCCCGTGGTAATCGTCAGCAAGTTCGCCAGCTGTGCGGGATACGTGGTCTGATGGCTAAGCCTAATGGTGAAATTATTGAAAGACCTATTTTATCTTCATTTAGAGAAGGCCTTACCGTACTAGAATACTTTGTTTCTACTCACGGTGCACGGAAAGGGCTGTCAGACACGGCCTTGAAGACGGCCGATGCTGGCTATCTAACCCGTAAGCTGTGCGACGTAGCGATGAACTGTAAGATTAGCCTTGAGGATGATGGTTCCCGAGAAGGCATCTGGAAACAAGCCATTCTAGAAGGTGATGATGAAATCGTCACTTTAGCTGAGCGTATTGTCGGTCGTTGTTCAGCCGATGATATTCGCAACCCCATTAACCCTGATGAATATTTAGTGCGTAACGGCGAATTGATCACTGAGGTCATTGCTGGAAAAATAGCAGAGCTTGGGATTGAAAGAGTAAAAGTTCTTTCTCCGCTCAGTGGCTTCAATCGTTGGGTTATCACTGCACGCTCTTATGGTCTTGATCCTTCCACTAACCGCTTGGTAGAGCCTGGTACAGCTGTAGGTATCATCGCTGCCCAGTCTATCGGTGAGCCTGGTACTCAATTGACCATGCGTACCTTCCACGTAGGAGGAGTTGCTAGCCAGTTCTTTAAAACACCTGAAATTCGTATCCGTTTTGGAGGCCGAGTAAAGTACAAGGGCTTACGTATTGTAAAAACTGCTGAAGGAGCCAGCATCGTCTTAAATAAGACAGGCTCTGTTCTCATTTTAGATAGCGAAGGTAAGGAAGTAGAGAACTATAATATTGTTGCAGGCTCGATGCTCACACTCGAAGATGGAGCAGAAGTCAGTAAAAATCAGGTCATTGCCATGTGGGACCCCCATAATATTCCGATTCTATCTGAAAAGGGAGGTCGTATCGTCTTTAAGGATATGATTTCTGGGGTAACAGTAAAGCGAGAGTTTGACGAGTCTAACGGTCGTATTGCTACTATCGTGATCGATCACCGGGAAGACCTCAGCCCTACAATTGAAGTTCGTGATGAAGCTTCCCATAAGATTTTAGCCACCTATGCGATTCCTACTGGAGCACAAGTGGTAGTCAACGAAGAAGATATCATTTCTCCGGGGTCTTTAATTGCCAAAACGCCTCGTTCTGCATCTAAAACTCAGGATATTACGGGAGGCCTATTGCGAGTCGCAGAGCTCTTTGAGGCACGCCGTCCGAAAGAGGCTGCAGAAATGGCCCGTTTAGACGGTATCGTTTCTATCCAAGGAATGATTCGAACCAAGCGCCGATTGGTTATTACCAACGCAGACACCAATCAAGAAGAAGAGCATCTCATCCCTCACGGTAAACACATTATTGTGCACCCAGGGGATTATGTCCGTAAAGGTCAAAATCTTACTGACGGGGCGGCTGATCCTCATGAAATTTTAGAAATTTTGGGTTCTAATGCTGTTCAAGAGTACCTGATTTCTGAAATCCAAAAAGTTTACCGTCTACAAGGTGTGGTGATTAATGATAAACACATTGAAATCATTGTTGCTTGTATGCTGCGGAAGATTCGTATTACAGAAGAAGGGGACTCAGGCTTCTTGTGGGGCTCTCAGGTAGATCGTACAGAGTTTGCAAGGACCAACATAAAAATTAAGAATGCCGGAGGTAAGGGAGCGGAAGGTGAGCCTATTTTACTGGGTATTACCAAGGCTGCCCTTGAAACTGAAAGCTTTATTGCTGCTGCTTCCTTCCAGGAAACCACAAAAATCCTCACGAGTGCTTCCACACAAGGAGAACAAGACAACCTCAATGGCCTGAAAGAAAACGTCATCGTAGGCCGTTTAGTCCCTGTAGGCACAGGCTTATCCACCTATAGTAAGCTTCGGGTTAATACCCTGATGCAGGATGAGCATTATTCCTCTGAAATACTACCTGCAGCATAAACCTTAAAAAAATCATAAATTAAAAATAAAACTTGCATTTCAGAAACTAAGTCGTACTGTCAACCCACAATTCCAATTTTTTCAGCATTATATGCCCACTATTAATCAACTTATAAGAAATCCTAGGAGGAAAAACCTGAAGAAGTCTAAGGCACCTGCCCTTGGAAACTGTCCTTTTCGTTCAGGTGTTTGTCGTCAAGTTAAGACGATGACTCCTAAAAAGCCCAACTCTGCTATTCGTAAAATTGCTAAAGTTCGCCTGACGAATGGACGAGAAGTAACGGCTTATATCCCCGGTGAAGGGCATAACTTACAGGAGCACAGCCTGGTTTTGGTTCGAGGCGGTAGCCGTCCAGACTGTCCAGGGGTAAACTACATTATTATTCGAGGCAAGAACGACTGTGCAGGCGTTAATGGACGCCGCCAAGGCCGTTCCAAGTATGGAGCAAAGGCTGCTCAACCCAATAAGGCTAAAAAGTAAACTATTTTCATTCTAGCATATGGCACGTCGTAAAAGAGAAACAAAGCGAGAAATTAAGCTCGATGTACGTTATCAAAGCAAGCTCGTATCTTCTTTGATTAACATTGTGATGAAATCTGGTAAAAAATCAATTGCAGAAGGGATCGTTTATGATGCCTTTTCTGAATTAATCGAAAAATTAGGCAAAAGTGATCCTGTTGATATCCTTATGGGTGCGCTAGAGAATACACGTCCTAAAATCGAGGTGAAGAGTCGTCGAGTCGGAGGGGTTACTTATCAAGTGCCTATTCAAGTTTCTTTCGAGCGTCAACAGAGCTTAGCCCTGCGTTGGATAGTAAGAGCTGCCCAGTCATCTAAGGGTAGTGCCATGTTTTTGTCTTTATTCAAGGAAATTAAAGATGCGTACAATAACTGTGGAACAGCTGTTGAAAAGAAAGAAACCATGCATAAAAATGCCCAAGCTAACCGTGCTTTTGCTCACTTAGCTCAGTACTAAATTTATTCGTATCGCGCATATTCCTCTGTTATGCTAAATCAATCTTTATCTAAAGCTAATTCTCCAAAGCGTAAAGCTCCGCTAGAGCACACACGTAATATTGGGATCGCTGCCCACATTGATGCCGGTAAAACTACCACTACAGAACGTATTTTGTTTTATACTGGAGTGGTCCATAAGTTAGGAGAAGTTCACGACGGTACTACCGTCACCGACTGGATGGAGCAGGAGAGAGAGCGGGGTATTACTATTACCGCCGCTGCTATTTCTTGTGGGTGGACGACCAAAGAAGGTCCTTTCGCAAACATAGATCACCAGGTCAATATTATTGATACACCAGGCCACGTAGACTTTACCGCAGAAGTAGAGCGCTCTTTAAGAGTCCTGGATGGTGCAGTCGCTGTTTTCTGCGCAGTCGCTGGGGTTCAGCCTCAATCAGAAACGGTTTGGCGTCAGATGAATAAATACCACGTTCCTCGCCTCGCCTTTATCAATAAGATGGATAGAACAGGGGCTAATTTTTTGAGAGCCGTGGATGACATTCGTCAAAAACTGAAGGGTAACGCTCATCCTTTATTTCTGAATATAGGTGCTGAAGAAAATTTTAAGGGGCTGATAGACCTTGTAAAAATGAAGGCCTATATCTATGATGAAACTGATCCTAAAGGTATGGCTTACCATACAGTGGAGATCCCTGCTGAGCATCAGGATTCTGCAGAGCTGTATCGCAGTTCTTTGATTGAAGCTTTAGCCGATTTTGATGACACCATCGCTGAGAAATACCTGGAGGGAGGCTCCTTTAGCGAAGATGAACTCAAGTTAGCTATCAGAAAAGCCATATTAAGCATAAAATTTATTGGAGTTATACCTGGGAGTGCTTTTAAAAACAAGGGTGTTCAGATGTTATTGGATGCAGTCGTAGATTACCTGCCTTCTCCTCTAGACCTCCCCCCTATGAAGGCCCAGAACTCCTCTGAGGAAGAAATTGGTATAGAGCCTGACGATGCCGCAAAAGTAGCTGGCCTAGCTTTTAAGCTAATGACAGATCCTTATGTCGGTAAGCTTGTTTTCTATAGAGTCTACCGTGGCGAGCTTCGGAAGGGGATGGTACTGTATAATCCACGTACCCGCCGTACAGAACGTGTCAGTCGACTGATTGTTATGAAGGCCAACGAGCGTGTAGATATTGATGTAGCCTATTCTGGTGATATTTGTGCCTTAATCGGTGTCAAAGACGTAGTCACTGGAGATACCCTCTGTGATGCCTCTGAAGAAGTCCGTCTTGAGCCTCCTACTTTCCCAGAGCCCGTTATTAGTATGTCTATAGAGCCAAAATCCAAGGCTGACCAAGAGAAATTATCTATAGGTTTACAGCGCCTCTCTGATGAAGATCCTACATTTATCGTTTCTTCTGATCCCGAGACAGGCCAGACAATCATTGCTGGCATGGGTGAGTTGCATTTGGAGATTTTGAACGATCGCCTAGTTCGCGAATTTAATGTAGGGGCAAACACAGGCCGCCCTCAAATTGCCTATCGTGAGACTATTACCGCTTCAGCTAAAGGTGAGGGTAAATTTATTCGCCAAACAGGAGGCCGCGGCCAGTATGGCCATGCCTGTATTACTTTAGAACCTTCGGAGAAAGGGAAGGGGAATCAAGTGATTAATGCTATTGTAGGTGGAGTCATTCCCAAGGAATATATCAAACCTACCCAAGATGGGATTAATGAAGCCTCTCATAACGGAGTCATAGCAGGATATCCTGTGATCGACTTTACGGCTAGCCTGATAGATGGTAGCTTCCATGAAGTCGATTCTTCTGAGTTAGCCTTTAAAATGGCGGGTATTTTTGCCTTCAAAGATGCTATGGCCAAAGCTAAGCCCATCCTTCTAGAGCCTATTATGAAAGTAGAGGTTACTACTCCAGAAGAGTATCAGGGAGATATTATGGGTGACTTAAACCGTCGTCGTGGGCAAATTCAAAGTATGGAAACAAAAGATAGCGCAGTGCTTATTACTGCCTTTGTTCCGCTGGAGTCCATGTTTGGCTACGCCACTGATGTTCGGTCCCAATCTAAGGGTCGCGCCTCTTATAGTATGACACCCTCTCATTTTGAGCAAGTTCCCAATAATGTTTTAACAAAAATCATAGAAACTTCTCGCAGAGCACCTGCACGTACCTAAGTCCTTATGACTACCGCTAAGATTAAAAAAAATAGAAATAGAATTCGCATCTATCTTCAGAGTTTTGATTACCGTACGCTAGATGAGTGTACCGCTCAAATAGTAGACACTGCTACCTCTTCGGGTGTCCACGTGGTCGGACCTGTCCCCCTCCCCAGAAAGTATAAGCGTTTTACGGTCAATCGTTCTGCCCATATAGATAAAAAATCTAGAGACCAATTTGAGTTAATAATTCATAAAAGAATGATTGACATTTGGGAACCAAGTGGTCATACCGTTGACAATCTTAAAAAATTAAACGTGCCATCCGGCGTTGATATTGAAATTGACGTCCAGGCATAGCCCATTTCATTCAATCTTAATCACTATTATTCTCAAAGCGCTGTTTTTATCAGTATCTATTCATTCTTGTAAATATACTGCCTAAAGCAGGTTCTGAGAAAAGGATATATTTATCCACCTGCCGCTTAAGCAAAAATGACACATTCAACACCAGCAAAAATTAAAAAGTTCGCTCTTCTAGGGAAGAAGATAGGAATGACTCAGGTCTATGATGATCAAGGTCGTCTTATTCCTGTAACAGTTCTTGAGGCAGGTCCTTGCCCTGTCGTTCAAGTTAAAACTGTAGAAAAGGATCGGTATAATGCCGTACAGATAGGTTTTCAATCCACTAAGGAAAAGCATCTCACTCAAGCAGAGCTTGAATGTTCGCAAGACCGAGTTAACTG
>CAZEFS010000001.1:0-34932 GCA_964511545.1 uncultured Opitutales bacterium | reverse complement strand
GAGCTTGGTCATCGCAAGGAGCATGATCGGCCACTACTTGCTGACGTAGGGGAGTTTCGTGTCGACGAACTTACCGACTTCAATGTTGGGTATGTGCTGACTGTCGAGAATTTTCAAGAGCAAGGAACAGTCGATATTATTGCGATTACTATCGGTCGTGGTTTTCAAGGTGTGGTCAAACGTTTTCGATTTAGTGGCCAACCAAAAACTCACGGCGCTATGATGCACCGTAGGCCAGGATCTATCGGTATGCGCCAAACACCAGGTCACGTTTATAAGCAGCGTAAGATGCCTGGGCATCAAGGTTGTAAGAGACGAACTACCCAAAATCTGCCTATTGTAAAAATTATTCCTGGCAAAAATTTAATTCTTATTAAAGGGAGTATTCCAGGATCAGAAGGCAGTATAGTGATGATTCGTACAGCTAAAAAAACTAAGTTTACCGCATAATTAATTAAAGCTATGAAGGTTAAAATTTATAATAAAGATGCAACAAGCTTTGAGGAGCGCGACTTCTCAAACGTTCGCATTTTCGAAGGAGACAAAGGCGTTGCTGCCCTACACCAAGTCATCAAAGCCTATCAGGCTAACTTGCGTCAAGGGAATGCTTGCACAAAGGATCGAGGAGCTGTTTCAGGTAGTGGAAAAAAGCCCTATCGTCAAAAAGGTACTGGTAATGCTCGGCATGGTGAGAAACGCAGTCCTATTTGGACTAAGGGTGGTGTCGTATTTGGTCCAAAACCTCGGGACTACTCACAGAAAATTAATAAAAATGTGAAGCTGCTTGCTTTTCAGAGAGCCATTTTTGATGCTATCCATACAGATGGCCTCGCTCTTATTGAAGCAATGCACATCACAGAGCCTAAAACAAAAAATTTTAACGCTTTAGTGAAAAATCTAAATAGACGGGGTCGTATTCTCATAGTAGACACAGAATTTAATGATAACGCTATTCTCTCTGCTAGAAATTTACCCTATGTCGATTTAATGTATGCTCAAAATCTGAATGCCTTAAATATTGTCAATCATGCTTATGTTTTGGTAAGCCAGAGGGCTTTTGAGTATCTATTAGAACGTTCTGCAGCTTAATATACCGGAACTCTTTATTATGTTAGCCATCGACCAAGTTATTAAACACATCCGATTCACTGAGAAGACAAACCAATTAATCTCAGATCTCAATCAGTACACATTTGAAATCCATCCTGCAGCTAATCGTATCGAAGTAGCCTATGCTATAGAGCGATTATTTTCTGTAAAGGTACTAAAAGTGAATATTATCAATAAGCCAGGGAAACTAAAGCGGAGTAGGGGGCGCAAGGGCAGCATCGGGCGTACCTCTCATTTAAAAAAGGCTATAGTTGTCTTGGCCAAAGGAAATAAAATTGAAATCGCATAATCCATTACTATGGCACTAAAAACTTTCAGGCCCCTCACGCCTTCACAGCGCTTTCTAATCCTTAATCAGCGCACCGAGCTTACTCCTGGTGCAAAGCCAGAGCGTGGACTTCTTTCTTCCAAAAAACGCTCTAGCGGAAGAAACTGCTACGGGCGTATCACTACGCGTCGTCGTGGAGGTGGTCATAAGCGCAGAATTCGTTTGGTTGATTTTTATCGTAAAAAATTGGATATTCCAGCCGTTGTCCAATCTATAGAGTACGATCCCAATCGTTCAGCAAATATTGCTCTCCTCGCATATAAAGATGGTGAGAAACACTACATTATAGCTCCTGATGGGCTCAGTGTAGGTCAGTCGGTTTTAAGTACAGACCAAAAGGTTGAGCAATACCCAGTGGGCATGTCTCTTCCTTTGTATCGTATCCCTCCGTCTACGAAGATTCATTCCCTTGAGTTATATCCTGGAAGGGGTGCTAAAATTGCTCGGGGAGCTGGTAATAGTGCCGAGCTCATTGGTATAGATACTACCCAGGCCATCGTCAAACTCCCAAGTGGTGAACGTCGTTATGTAGATGCAAAATGCCGTGCGACCATCGGGGAAGTAGGGAATCGCTACCATAAAGACCAGTCTCTCGGAAAGGCAGGACGGAATCGTTGGAAAAACAAGCGTCCACGAGTCAGGGGAATGGTGATGAACCCCTGCGACCACCCTCATGGTGGAGGTCAAGGTAAGGCTAAGGGTAAACATCCTCAATCGCCTTTTGGTCAACTTGCAAAAGGTAAACCTACTCGCCGCCTTTCAAAAATAACTAATAGCCGTATTATTATACGTCGTAATGGTAGAAAAGTGAAAAAAAATTAATCAATTTATAACTCTATGTCACGTTCCAGTAAAAAAGGTTATTACGTCAATGCTAGTCTAGCTAGCAAGGTTAGGAAAGCCCGCGCAGTCAATTCTCATAAACCCATAAAAACTTATGCCCGCGCATCTATGGTGACTCCTGATTTTGTCGGCCTTACCTTTGAGATTCACAATGGAAAAACTTTCCACTCTATCCATATTACTACCAATATGATTGGTCATCGTTTAGGTGAGTTTTCGCCTACGCGTACCTTTAAAGGGCATAGCGTGCCTACTCAAAAGGTTCAAAAATAATTTTTAGTTCTTGATTCTTATGACAAATACAGTAAAAGCCATAGCCAAGTTTGTCCGTATCTCTCCCATGAAGGTGCGAGACATTCTACACCCTATTAGAGGGATGAATGCTGAAAAAGCAGCCCAGTACCTCAAATTTGTACCAACCAAAGCTGCGCGACTTACTCTAAAAGTTTTAAATAGTGCCATTGCCAATGCTGAAAATAACAATGGTCTTTTGGTTTCAAAATTAACTATTTTAGAAGCCACTGCTAACCAAGGCACTACCATCAAGCGGTACATGCCTGCTGCAAGAGGTTCTGCGCACCCTATTCACAAGAGTACTACACATATCAGTATTGTTCTCTCATCCTCCAATTAATTTTATATTATGGGTCAAAAAACACATCCAAAAGGTTTTCGTTTAGTTGTTGATAGAGATTGGCGCAGCCGTTATTTCGCAAGTAAAAAAGATTTTCCTGCCTATATTAGAGCCGATCGTATTATTCGTGATTATATTACTCAACACTTGCGTTTTGCTGCAGTGTCAAAAGTGGATATTGAGCGTGCAGGGTCAAGATTACGTGTTACTATCCACTCAGGCCGTCGAGGCGTTATTATCGGTCGCAAAGGCCAAGAGCTTGATAAATTGCGTGATAAATTAAAGCAAGCAATTAACAAAACGAACCTTCCTTCTGCTCCTGCTCTAGATTTAATTCTTGAAATCCAAGAAGTAACTAAGCCTGAAGTCGATGCTCAACTCGTCGCTGAAAACATTGCTTTGCAAATAGAAAAAAGAGCCCATTTTCGTCGCCTATTAAAAAAAGCAGTGCAAACTGCTATGAGTTTAGGAGTAAAAGGTATCCGAGTGCAATGTTCTGGTCGCTTAGGCGGTGCAGAAATAGCTCGAACTGAAAAGCAAAAAGACGGATCCGCTTCTTTGCAAACTCTCCGCCAACCTATAGACTACGGCTTCTTTGAAGCAAGAACTATTTATGGTTTGATTGGGATCAAGTGTTGGATTGCTCACAAAAGTAAAAGTTAATTCTCCCTCGATATCATTTTAAGTTTTTTCTATCATGGCTAATATTCTTCCAGCTAAAACAAAGTATCGTAAAGTTCAAAAAGGACGTATTCGAGGTAATGCAAAAGGAGGTGACTACTTGGCTTTTGGTGACTATGGTATTCAATCCCTGACACGAGGGGTTTTGACCTCTGCCCAACTAGAAGCAGCCCGTGTTGCAATTAACCGCTATTTGAAGCGAAAAGGAAAAATGTGGATGCGCGTATTCCCTCACAAACCTGTCACTAAAAAGCCTGCAGAAACTCGGATGGGGCGTGGAAAAGGTCCTGTCGAATACTGGGTAGCTGTTATTAAACCGGGGGTTATTTTGTTTGAAGTAGCAGGTGTCCCTGCTAGTTTGGCTCGCGAAGCTATGCGCTTAGCTGACACTAAATTGCCTTTACACTGTCGCTTCTTAAACCGTGAAGAATTAGAAAAATATTAAAACTTATGAAAGCTAAAGAAATCAGAGAATTATCCATCAATGAGGCTCAAGTACAGCTTCGTGGGTTTCAAGACGAGCTCTTGCATATACAATTGCGTAGACAAATAAAATCCCTTGAAAAACCTTCGCGTGTGAATTTTCTAAAGCGTACTATTGCTCGTTTTAAAACCGTTCTTCAAGAAAACACTTCTAGATAAGCTCAAAATTTATATTTTATGTCAGATACGCTTTCCAAAAAAAAGAAAACATACACCGGAGTCGTGGTCAGTCGTTGTGGAGAAAAAACCGTCAAGGTGACTTCTTCCTACACAAAACCGCATCCTGTCTATCAAAAGCAAATTAATTGTGAAACTACAATGATCGCCCATGATGAGAGCAATGCCTGTGCAGTGGGGGATAAAGTGCAGCTTATAACTGCCCGCCCCTTGAGCAAAACAAAGCGTTGGCGTATTTTATCTATTGTTCAAAAAGCTCCTAAATCAGCTTAAGATTTAAAGAAAAATAAAGAGGAAATATTTATGATTCAAATGGAAACAGTTTTGGAGGTAGCCGATAATACTGGCGCTAAAAAAGCCAAAATGATTCGCCGTTTAGGACAAGTCTCATCTACTGCTAGGGTGGGAGACGTAATTAAGGTTTCTATTCTTGAGAGCTCTCCAGATGCTGTTGCCAAGAAGGGAACCGTTTGCGATGCGGTGATTGTCCGTACCTGTTATCCCATTGCCCGAGATGATGGTTCTTACCTTCGTTTTGGTGAAAATGCTTGTGTTATTATTGGTACAGATGGCAATCCTAAGGGAACCCGTATTTTCGGACCTGTAGCCCGTGAAGTGCGTAAAAAATTCATGAAAATAGTATCTTTAGCCCAGGGAGTACTTTAATCATATATGAGTCAAAAATTGAAAATTGGTCAAGAAGTCATCGTTATTTCTGGTTCTCACAAGGGGAAACGGGGTAAGATTCTTGAATTTTTAAAAGCTAAAAATAGAGCTCGCGTCGAGGGGGTAGCTTTAATAAAGCGCCATTTACGCAAAAGTGAGCAGCACCCCGAAGGAGCTATTATAGAAAAAGAGGGGAGTATTCATTATTCCAACCTCATGGCAGCTGAAAAATACGATCAAGCTAAAAAAGCTTGATAAAATCTATTTTTTCAGAATGCTCAGCCGCAACTCAATTTTTTAGAAATGAAAACAACGCATCAAAAGCCTCAATTAAAAGCAATCTATCAAGACAGTATTGTACCTAAGCTCAAGGTTCTTTTGTCCTGCAAGAATGAACATCAAGTTCCTTGTATAGAGAAAATTGTCATTAATTCTCGTATTAGCTCTGACAGTGACGGCGCTTTAGTCACTGAAACATTTGAGTCTATTCGTAAAATAGCAGGACAAAGGCCCATTATTACTTCTGCTCGTGATAGTATATCGAATTTTAAACTTCGAAAAGGCATGCCAACGGGTATAAAAGTTACCCTTCGTGGCAATCCCATGTATGAGTTTCTATACACTTTGATTTCTGTGGTTTTACCCGCTATTAGAGACTTTCGGGGCCTTCCAAATAAATTTGATGGTCATGGTAACTACACTATTGGTATAGCAGATCATACTATTTTTCCGCAAGTCATAGCTGAGCCTGGTCGTAAAAATATCGGTATGGATATTACAATCGTCACTACAGCTGCTACAGATAAAGCAGCCAAAGAGCTACTAGGTCTCATGCATATGCCTTTCCGCAAAGCAAATCCATCTACTCAACAAGAATTAACCGCTCCTGCTGCTTAATTAATTTAATATGGCAAAAAAATCATCCATAGCACGCAATCTCAAGCGTATACAGCTATCACAAAAATACGCCGCTAAACGTAAAGAATTGAAAGAGAAACTAAAAAATCCAAATCTCACCGAGGAAGAATTTTATAGCACGCAAGAGGCTCTAGATTCTCTTCCAAGGAATTCCTCGTTTACGCGCATTCGTAATCGTTGCTCTATTACTGGGAGGCCGCGGGGTTATTATCGTTATTTTGGCATCTCAAGAATTACCTTGCGTGAAATGGCACTTTCAGGTTGTTTAGCAGGGGTCACAAAAGCATCTTGGTAAGACTTTATATTTTTTTATATGGATACAATAGGAGATTTTATTACTATTTTAAGAAATGCTAACCAGGTCAAGCTGTCGCATTGTTCAGCTCCTTGGTCAAAGCTTCGAGAAGGTCTTGCAAAAGTTCTTCTTGAGAAAGGCTTTATTGCGGCCTACAGTGTTCGCAAAGAAACCAATAATCGCTCTTACTTGGATATTACTCTAAAATATGTCCGATTGGGTAATCAAGATAAAGTGCCAGCTTTAGTCGCTATTAATCGTCATAGTAAGCCGGGCCTTAGACTGTATTATAGTTGTGATGCTATTCCTAAGGTACTGGGAGGCTTGGGTTTTGGTATATTGACGACCTCTAAAGGGATTATGACTGATAGAGAAGCTCGCTCTCAAAAAGTAGGAGGAGAGCTACTCTGTACAGTTTGGTAACCCCAAAAATATTTTGCCATGAAAAACACCACAAAAGAAACCTTTGTAGCTAAATCTATTAAAACTAGTCGGGTAGGTCGTGCTCCTATTGTCATTCCTGCAGGAGTCACGGTTAGTCTTCAAGATAACCAAGTCACTGTGCAAGGCCCTCAAGGAAAATTAACAAAGACTTTTGATCCAGCAGTGCTAATTAGTATTCAAGAACAGCAAATTATATTTTCCCCACGAGATGGTAGCCGTTTCGCTAAAGCGATGCAGGGTACAGCTCGTTCTATTGTGGCGAGTATGGTGAAGGGTGTTCAACACTTATTTTCTAAAAACTTAGAAATCAATGGGACCGGTTACCGTGCTGTTTTAAAGGGAAAATCACTTGAGTTGTTTTTAGGTAAATCGCATTCCGATCAGTATCAAGTTCCTGAGGGAATTACCTTGACTGTAACCGATAATACAAAAATTAAAGTAGAAGGAATGAGCTTGGAGCAAGTAGGGAAGGTTGCAGCAGATATTTTTCACTTTAAAAAAGTAGAGCCTTATAAGGCTAAGGGAGTTACTATTGTCGGCCAATATGTTCACCGTAAAGAAGGTAAAAAGAGTTCATAAAATTTAAATACTAGAGTATTATGAGAATTGATAAAAAGCTAGAAGTGCTTCAAAAAAGACGTTACCGTATTCGAAAAAAGGTAAAAGGTACAAAAGTATGTCCTCGTCTATCTGTAAGATTTACAAACCAACACATTCACAGTCAGTGTATAGATGATGAAGCAGGAATTACTTTGGTATCCTGGTCTAGTCTGTCAAAAAAAAGCTCTAAGGGCCAAGACCGTGTGAAGCCAAATGTTGAGGGTGCTATATTAGGCGGTAAAACTCTCGGTCAATTAGCTAAAAAAATAGGCATAGAAAAAGTTGTTTTTGACCGTAATGGTCGACGCTATCACGGAACAGTTAAGGCCTTTGCGGATGCTGCACGAGAATTTTTGTCATTCTAAATCATTTTAATATGAGTCATTTCCATAAAAATAAAAATACTAACAGAAAACAGGGCGCTAGGGGTACAGACTCGAGATCATCTACTGACCGTGATGCTAAGCCTGCTTTGAAAGAAAAACTCGTGAATTTAGGCCGTTCTTCAAAAAGTAATAAGGGAGGACGTCGTTTTTCTTTTAACGCGCTTGTAGTAGTAGGAAATCAAAAAGGATCCGTAGGGATCGGCCAAGGAAAAGCAAAAGAAGTTCCTGATGCTGTGCAAAAAGCTACCCAACGCGGCAGCCGGCATCTGCATACTATTTGCCTCCAAGGAACTACTATTCCTCATATTGTTATCGGCAAGGCTTCAGGAAGTAGAGTTTTATTAAAGCCTGCGGCACCAGGAACAGGGATTAAGGCAGGTGGAGCAGTGAGAGCTATGTTAGAAAATGCAGGAGTACAGGATGTTCTATCAAAATCTTTGGGCTCTAATAATAAGGGCTCTTTGGTGAAGGCCACCCTGGATGCTTTAAGGCAGCTACGCTCAAGAGAAGATATGCGACGTGTCCGTCAATAAAAATTTTAAGATCTATTTTTATGAAACTTCATCAGTTACCAAAAATTGCAGGGGCTACTCATTCTAAGAAACGTAAGGGTAAGGGGCGTGCTACAGGTCACGGTAAGACTTCTGGCCGAGGTCATAAAGGAAATAAGGCGCGTTCGGGATATCATATGCCTATAAATTTCTCAGGTATTCCTTACTATAGAAGATTGCCCCAGAGAGGATTTAATAATGCTGATTATAGAATTGCTTATGACGTTGTAAATTTATCATCCCTGGATGCTTTGCTGGGAGTAGAGGTTGTAGACCGCATGACTCTAATTCAGGCTGGATTGATTCGCCCAAATTCAGTGCGTTACAAGATTTTAGCTCAAGGCGAACTGACAAAGCCTCTCACTATCAAAGCCCATAAGTTTTCTGCTGCTGCTAAAGTCAAAATTGAAACTGTAGGTGGTAAAGCGTTTGAAATCCACTCTCAAGTTTTAGAAAATACTGATTAAAAGTATTGTAGATATATTTTTTGAATACAGAATTACATGCTATCTGTTTTTACCAATTGTTTTAAGATTCAAGAACTAAGGCAAAGAATATTATTTACCCTTGGCCTGGTTTTTGTGGCCCGTTTAGGCTCCAATATACCTCTGCCGGGTATTAATCCTTTGCCGCTAGAGGCTTTTTTTGCAGCTCAAGCACAGTCTAGTAGCGCTTTATTAGGATTGGCTAATATGTTTACTGGGGGAGCTTTGATGAAAGGAGCCGTTTTTGGATTAGGTATCATGCCGTATATCAGTGCTTCTATTATTATGCAATTAATGACTGCTGCCTTACCTTCTTTAGCTCGTTTACAACAAGAAGGAGATGTGGGCCGTCAAAAAATTGTTCAGCTCACTCGTTACTTAACCATTATTATTTGTTTAGTTCAGTCTGTTTTACTGCTTTTGGCTTTGCTGAATTACCCAGAGCGTTTGTTTCCGGGTTATAGTTTGAGCTCATATGGTCCTATTGTGATTGCAAGTCCATTCGGGTTTTTATTAAGATCAACCCTCTTTCTTACAGCAGGTACTAGTATCATGATGTGGCTGGGAGAGCAAATCACGGAAAGAGGCATTGGTAATGGTGTATCTTTGCTTATTACGGTTGGAATTGTTTCCGGAATGCCTAGCTCTGTATCACAGCTTTTGCTTATGTTTACTGCACCGTTGGGTACAGAAGGGCCTCAGTTTGGCTTTGTGCATGGGCTGCTTTTGGTGAGTTTATTGCTACTGGTCATTGCTGCAATGGTGGCTGTGACTCAGGTTCAACGAAAAATCCCGGTACAGTATGCTCAGAGAATGGTAGGGCGTAAGCTTTATAGCGCTCAATCTTCCTTTCTTCCTTTAAAGGTTAATTACTCAGGTATTATGCCTGTTATTTTTGCTAGTGCTATATTGGTTTTTCCTCAGCAAATTTTTGCTTATCTCGGTGGTGCTTCAGGGATTAAATTTTTTCAACATCTGGCGTATGGTCTCACACAAGGCTCTCTTTTCTATTATTTAGTCTTTGGCTTTCTTATTTTAGCATTTAGCTACTTCTGGGTTTCAATGATGTTCAAACCCGTCCAAATTGCTGATGAAATTAAGAAAAATGGTGGCTATATTCCTGGCGTGCGGCCCGGTGATGCTACTGCAAAATTTCTTGATTTTGTGATGACTCGTTTAACTCTGGCAGGCTCCATTTTTCTGACGCTCATTGCATTGTTTCCTGATATTCTTTATTTTACTTATCATATTCCCTATTCTGTCGCCTTATTTTTTGGTGGCACAGGTACTCTTATCACCGTAGGTGTTGTCCTTGAAACAATGAAGCAAATGGAGACCTATCTTCTACAAAGGCACTATGATGGTTTTTTGAAAAAGAGCTCCCGAGCTCGTGCTGCCTCCCCCCTCCCCTTGATTGAAGCAGAGGTGATGAGTATTCGCCTTTTGTGGATTCCCCTAGCAATCATATTCTTTATCGGAATTATCGCTTGGTTCTTAAGGCAGCTATAATAGTCCTTCTTTGGATATGTTCTATTGATATGATTCCTACTAAAACAGCTCAAGAAATTATTAAAATGGAGGCCGCAGGTAAAATAGCAGCTCTTGTTTTAAAAGAAATGGCGGATGCTGTCGCTGTAGGTATCAGTACATATGATTTAGATCAAATAGCTTTTAAGGCCATTCAGCGTTATCAGGCCAAGAGTGCTTGCTACCATTATCGTATAGGTAATAAAGTATTTCCAGCTTATACTTGTATCTCAGTCAATGATGAAGTTGTTCATGGGATAGGGAAGCAAGATAAAATCCTAAAAACAGGTGATCTAGTAAGCTTAGACGTCAGTATTATTTATGATGGCTATGCCGCAGATAATGCTACTACCCTCCTCCTCCCCCCTGTACCACCTTCGTTGGAACACCTGGTCAATAGCACCAGAAATGCACTTTTTTTGGGTATAGAACAAGCAAGACCTGGGAATCGTGTAGGAGACATCTCCTTAGCAATCCAAACCTATGTAGAAAAACAAGGCCTAAGTGTAGTTAGGGATTTTGTGGGTCATGGAATTGGTAAGTCCTTACATGAAGAACCCCAAATTCCTAATTTTATAACGTCCCAACATCTTATTGCGAAAACTCCCCTCCTTAAAGAAGGAATGACTCTGGCTATAGAGCCTATGGTAAATCTAGGCAGGCCTTCAGTTTACTATGCTAAGGATGCTTGGACTGTTCTCACCCAAGATGGGAGTCCTTCTGCTCATTTTGAAAGCACGGTGCTTATTACGAATAATGAAGCAAAAGTTTTAACTAGTATTGACAAATCGCAAAAAATAACTCATGACCAGTCCTCGTTATTAAAAATAAGCTCATAACAGGCTTGCCTTTTAAAAAATTTCAGTTTTAAACAGTTATTGATAAATTAAAAAATAATATATGCCTCGTTTACTTGGAGTAGAAATACCAAATAATAAGCGTATTGAATATGCGCTCAGATACATCTATGGTGTAGGCCTTACACGGGCCCAAGAAGTTGTGCGCAATCTCAGTATCCATCCGGACACGCGCGCTCATCAACTGACCGAAGAGCAAATTAGCAAAATTATGGCCTATATCACTGCTCAAAATTGGGTAGTTGAGGGTGATTTACGTCGTGAAATTTCTGCTAATATCAAGCTTTTACAGAGCATCAAGTGCTATAGGGGAATTCGTCATCAAAAGGGATTGCCGGTGCACGGTCAACGTACTTCTACAAATGCCCGCACACGCAAAGGCAAGCGCCGCACTATCGGCTCTGTTCGCGGTAAATAACAAAATTTTTTTATGACTAAAAAAAACACGCAAAAACCAGCGGTAAAAGATACCCATTTAGCCGGAAAATCTGAAAAGATTGAGAAAGCCCAAGAGGTGGAACGTCCTGTCGTCAATCATCCATCAGCTGCTGATCTGTTAAGCTTGGAGTCAGTGGATGTAAAAGTTCATCGTGCAAAAGGAAGCAAGAACGTCCATCGTGCTATCTGCTGTATCAAGGCAAGTTTCAACAATACACATATTGCAATTACAGATCCTGAAGGCGCTGTTATAGCTAGTTCAAGCGCAGGTAAAGTAGGCTTCAAGGGGTCTCGTAAGTCAACAGCTTATGCTGCGCAGGTAGCCATGCAAGAAGCGGCAAAAGTAGCTATGTCCCATGGCGTTAGGGAGGTAGATGTTCAAATTAAAGGAGCTGGCCAAGGAAGAGAGGCGGCTGTACGAGCGCTAGCAAATTTACCTATTGTTGTTTCAAGCATCAAAGATGCTACTCCTGTTGCTTACGGCGGTTGCAGGCCTAAAAAACCGCGTCGTGTTTAATCGTTTTTATCCTATCAAATTTATATGCGATACACTGGTCCTAAGACAAGAATTAATCGACGCCTAAAAATGGCGGTATTCAATCCTAAAAAAGCATTTGAGCGTAAACCTCATTTGCCTGGAATACACGGTCCTCGCTTGAGGCGTCGTGAGACAGAATACTCAAAAGGCCTTATCGAAAAGCAAAAAATCAGATTTAAGTATGGCTTAACTGAAAAACAAATGCGTAAATATATGGCTGAAGCCAAGCGTATTGAAGGCATCACCGGTGAAAATTTTATTCGTGGGCTCGAAACTCGTTTGGATAACGTGGTTTACCTTATGGGATTGGCTAGGTCTCGCCCTGCTGCCCGTCAGTTTGTAAATCATGGTCACGTAAAAGTGAATGGCCAAAAAGTAGATATTCCTAGCTACCAATGTCGTGTTGGGGATCAAATAGAAATTAGGCCCAAGACATCTTCTCGTCACCAAGCAAATATGAATTTGGAAAATGCTCATTCTCGTGCCATACCGGCTTGGATTGATATGAATTCCGAGGCTATGTCTGCCACGTTAATGCGCTTCCCCATTCCTACAGAGCTGGAACAAGAAATTAATATGCAGATTGTGGTCGAGTTTTATAGTCGCTAAATTAAACAATATATATATATACACTCATCTCCTATGTCACTAAAGCGTTTAGGGAAATTTGAATTACCAAGAAAGTTCTCAAAAAATCTAGCAGAAGCAAGCC
Organism: uncultured Opitutales bacterium; assembly: GCA_964511545.1. Classification (GTDB taxonomy): domain Bacteria; phylum Verrucomicrobiota; class Verrucomicrobiia; order Opitutales; family CAZEFS01; genus CAZEFS01. Next base: position 22,259 of record CAZEFS010000001.1, on the reverse strand, counting down.
CCACTTATGCTAAGTATGTAGCTGAGCCTTTTGAAAGAGGATACGGCTATACTATTGGCAATGCCATCAGGAGAGTATTGCTGAGTTCTATTGAGGGAGCTGCTATTACTCATGTGAAAATACAAGGGGTGCATCATGAGTTTCAAAGCATAGACGGCGTTAAGGAAGATGTAACGGATATTATCTTAAATCTTAAGAAAGTATTATTGTTTTCTAATAAAAGAGAACCCGTGCGGCTAGTGATTAACGTTGAAAAAGAGGGTGCTATTACTGCTGCGGATATTTTGGGTGATCCTTCCATCAGTATCATTAACCCTGACCAGTTGATTTGTACTCTTGACCGTAAGAAGCCTTTTTATGCTGAATTCGAGGTAAGATCTGGTCGCGGGTATTGTTCTGCTGAAAATAATAAACGTGAAGAGCAGGTTATAGGTGAAATTCCTATTGATGCTTTATTTAGTCCTGTGAATTTAGTCAAGTATGCGGTTGAAAATACTCGAGTTGGCCAGATTACTGACTATGATAAACTCATCTTAGAGATTCATACCGATGGTCGTATCCATCCCGATGAAGCACTGAAGGAGGCAATAGCTATTCTCAAGCATCATCTCAGTATCTTTGATCAGGTGAGTGATCAGGAATACGAATTTGAGGCTAAGCAGAAGGCCGCCAATGATCAGAACAACAAGTTGCGTGCACTGCTCAATATGAGCGTCAATGAAATTGACTTCTCTGTCCGAGCAGCTAACTGCCTCAATAATGCTAAGATTCTAACTATAGGGCAACTTGTTCAAAAAACTGAAGCTGAATTACTTAAAAATCGTAATTTTGGTAAAAAGTCTCTGAAGGAAATTATCGATAAATTAAAAGAGCTAGGCTTGTCTTTAAGCATGAACGTCAGCCAGTTTTTGGAGGGTGATAGGCCCAATACCGAGGATATATTTTTAGAAAGAGAAACAGATATACCTGCAGAGGAAGCTGTGTTCATTGAAGAATCAACTCCAAAGCCTGGATCTAAGTCTAAATCTAGCCGCCCTGTTGCCTAGCTTATCCATCTAATCTTTCTAGATAACCCTATAGGTCATTCTTACCGCTTAAGAGCTTTATTGCATCTATTTAACTCCATTAAAATTATTTTTTATGCGTCACGCTAAACACAAACATCAATTAGGTCGCAAAAAAGAGCACCGTGAAGCTACCATGGCCAACCTGGCCTCTGCTCTTTTTAAGCACACTCGTATTAAAACTACTTTGGCTAAGGCTAAGGCTCTCCGTCCTTTTGCTGAGAAAATTGTGACTTTGGCGCGTAAAGCGGCAGCTACAAGCCTCTCTGAGCAAAAGCTTCATTATCGCAGGCAAGCTATCGCCCAAGTGAGAAATAGAGATGTCATCAAGCATTTATTTGACGAGACTGTAAAAGAATTCATTAATCGCCACGGTGGATATACGCGTATCTATAAGCTTGGAAACCGTACCTCTACAGATGCAGCGGAAATGGCACTGATTGAATTAATTCCTGCTTCCGACGAGGGCTATAAAAAGCAAAGACGCAAAAAAGCGGTCCCTATTCTTAAGCAAAAATTATTAGTTCAAACTTCATCTCCTGCTATAACTTAAGAAAAACGCTCGGCTCAGGTTATAAATGCTTCAGTAGAGCCAGTAATTATTACTCTATTAAAAATAAACTTCTGGTAGGGCACCAGTAGACTTACAAATTTTAACGGGTACTTTGTTCAGCCTGCTTTATTTTTTTAGTTGTAAAAATCTATATAAATTTAAAGGATAACATATTTTTTAAGGTTATTCTTTTGCATATTTCTTGTTTTTGCCGCTTTTCATTGGCTATGACTTTTGTTTGCTCTATAGTTAGTAGCTATCCCTGGAGTAAAAAAATGGAACATAGGGCATGGAATCTTCATTAGATCTTCAATATGCATCTACAGGTGCCAGTGGAGATATTGATTTTCTAACACAAAAAATCAATCAAGAAACGCCTGAATTCGGTGAAGCTCATCCTTTTGCATTTTTTATAAGAGATAAGGACAATCAGATCATTGCAGGCTGCAACGGGAGTATCATTTTCGGCAGCCTTTATACCGATCAATTATGGGTACATCCAGCTCATCGTAAGAATGGCTTAGGACATCAATTAATGGAAGCAGTTCATGACTATGGACGTAAATCAGGATGTTCAATGGCCACCGTTGCCACAATGAGCTTTCAGAGCACAAAATTATTCTATGAAAAATTGGGATACGTAAGTGATTTTGAAAGGTCGGGCTATACGCGCGGTTCTAGCTGTATCTTTTTAAAGCGGAGCTTGTGATGTTTAAAAACTCTTGGGAAAAAGTAAGCGTTACATATCAGCTGCCAGATAGCATGGTAGAAAGAATGATAAACCTTGCTTATCCTGATAAAAAACTTACTGCATTTGAATTGATTGCTGGCGGGTGCGCTAATCTTAATTATAAAATTCAGTTGGAAAATGTAAACCAACCACTGATTTTGCGTCTTTATTTGCGCAGTAAAGCTGCTGCTTATCAAGAACAAAAACTAGCAACATTTAAACTACCTGACAAAAAAAAATTAGGACGCATAGGAAGCGGAAAAGAAGGGGATAAATTGGTCAAAAATGATGGATTGGATTCGGTCAAAGAAGGATCTCCAATAACTTTTAGCGGGATAGCCATGTGCCTTAATGATAAAAGGAATGGGAAACTTTGAAAAAAGATATTGGGCTTGATCGAGAACAAAAAGGAAGCATAAAATGATAATATGGATTAAATTTCGCAGTTTCAAAGGGTCTGTAACTCCTGTAGATTCTATACTAGAACCCTTGGGAAAAGAAGTCTTTTGCTCCCTGGGTTCGTCAAAAATACATTCAGAATCCTCATGTACTTCTGTACACTGCGGTTCTTCATCTATTTTTTCCTGCCCAGGAGTCAAAATACCTACTTTCGCAAGGGATCTATTAAATTTGTTAGTTTTAAGGGAACGAAACAGAGTTTCGATACTCCATCTGGATCGATAAATGTCTATAGGATTTCTTTTGGATGAATTATGTGCCACAATAATTAGACTGTCATCTTTGAGGCGTTTAGCGGTTACCGAAGTAGTCACTTCAGCTTTTTCTCCCAATTGTAACACTAAAGTGCGGCTTTTCCCTACGGGTAAACCGCGAAACCATTCATGAATATAACGACGCTCTTCGCCTTGATAAGCCCAATTCCACTCCTCTTTTAGGCGGACTATATAGGGAATTCCCTTCTCTTGAAAAAGCTTAATTCGGCTCAGTGCTCCAAATTCAGTATCTCCTAAAAAATAATCTATTTTTTTAGCAGGAATTATCTTCAAAACGGCCTCCAGAGCTGATTCTAGCTGAGCTAAGCTATGATTGCCTTGTTTTTGCTCACAGATAGGCAAGACCCATATGGGGATGGTCCAATGCTGCGTTTTCAAAGCTATAAATAAGAAATTTAAGTGCTTTTTTCCCCTTTTCCAGTTTGTTCTATTCAGGCTTCGGGCTTCGCTCGTTGAGCTTCGCCCGACACGTCGCTTTAAAAGCTACCTGTCTCCCGTAGCTCAAGGAGCGTAGGGGGAAGAGCGACGCCTGAAGGCTTCAGCGCAGTGGAGATGGCGTAGTGGAGACGCCCGACAAGCCAACAAAAACGATACCTATTTGCATAAGTATTCTATTTTTTTCGCAGCGAGCATAGCTCTAACTATCCGAAGGATTTCCAGTGGATTTATCTGTATTTCTTTCAGAAAACGACTCATGGTGCGCTCGTGTGAGGCCTCTTGAACCGTCGGCCGAAAAGCCTGGCTTAATCGGTTCAAATTGACCGTTCTCAGCGTAATCATCCCCGTCATCATTCTCATTAAGCACTTTGCTCTTGACTTATTTAGCGATATAATATGGCCTACCCATCGGGTAAGTGTGTTTTTTTTTCATAAAAGCTTGATGCCAGCTTTCCCACTGTTCATCAAGCTTTTAACTTACCCCTTTTTTTTGTCAGGTAGTTTAAGCAACATTCATAAAAAAAACCGTACCTGTACCGTTAACGTATTACATCGGTGAACTTGCAGGGTATCACTTTGCCATTACAGAGTTTATGCCAGGTATGCCCCTTCGGGATCTTTTGCTAGGAGACGTTCCTTATGACCTTAATGCAATCATGCATGAAGTAGGCATGACTCTATCAAGCATTGCATCGCATTCATTTTTAGAAACAGGTTTTTTGGATAAAGCATTAAGAGTGATGCCTTACCCATGTACTGATGTTTTAAAATGTGCCAAGAATTGTTTAAGCCATGAGACGGTATTATCTGTGCTGACTGCAGATAGCATTTTAGCAATTAGTACTATCCTCGAACAACACAGCTATCTATGATCTAGATCGTCTCAAGGTTTTTATTTAGAAGGACAGCATCTTGTTCATGGGGATTTTGATCCAGCAAACATTTTGGTAAATAAGGTGAAAGACGTTTGGAAAGTGAGTGCAATTTTAGACTGGGAATTTGCTTTTTCAGGGTCTTATCTTTGGGATATTGCTAGCATGCTTAGATACGCTCATAAAATGCCACCTGTATTTCAAACTTCTTTCATCAATGCTTTAAAAAAAAGCGGTATTGACTTACCTGATACTTGGTCTAGCACTATCCATTTATTGAATCTATGCTCTTTGCTGGATTGCCTTAAGCGTTCAGACTTCAAGCATCATCCTCATCGCTGTTTTGATATTCGTGAATTAATAACGTTTATTGTATTAGAGTTAAAATCACATGAGTAAAACAAAAAACATTGAGATTCTTCCCTACAACCCAAGCTGGCCTTATATGTTTGAGGCAGAGGCAGCACATATCAAGCAAGCCTTAGGGAGTAACCTTTTAGAGATACACCACATTGGCTCCACTGCAGTGCCAGGGCTTCCTGCTAAGCCTAAGATTGATATGATCGCTGTGGTGCAAAACCCCTTTTTGCAATTCAGCAACTAGAGACAATTGGTCTGAAGCATAAAGGCGAATACAACATCCCCTTGCACTATGGTTTCAGTAAGCGAGGAGAGATCGACCTGAATCTTCATGTATACGAAGCATTTCATCCGGAAATTGAATTAAACCTAATGTTTAGGGATTACCTACGAAATCATCCGAACAGACGAGATGATTATGCCCAGCTTAAGAAGGAGTTGATCCAAGACGAATCATCATTGAATAAAGAAAATTCACTTTTCACAAATTACACGCTCCGCAAGGGCGATTTTATTCGAAGCGTTTTGAGAGAAGCGGGGTTTAATAGAGTTCGGATGCTGAAGTGCAGTGACGCTACTGAGTGGGCTGCTGCGAAGCATTTTCGAGATAAGTATTTTTTTGAGCCTCAATGCCTAGAAGACCCCTATACCTGGACATTTCATCATGAAGCGCATGTCCATCTGGTTTTATATCAAGGTACAGAGATTATAGCTTACGCCCATATTCAGTTCTGGTCTGAGCAAAGGGCGGCGATTCGTATCATAGTAGTGGATGAGAATCAGCGTAATCAAAGCTTGGGTAGTCAATTTTTGGCCTTAATCAGGCAGTGGTTGAAAGCATCAGGCATCAAAAGTATCCATGTAGAATCGAGGCAGGGCAGCTTAAGATTTTATCTCAAAAACGGCTATACAGCAATGCCGTTTGATGATCCTGCTCATCATTCATCGGACTCAAGCGATATTCCTCTGGGTAAGGTGCTATGAGGCATCCGATTTACGCACGATTATTTTTCAAACACCACCCGAAAGCTCTATTTTTTTATCCTTTCCTTAAGTTTTTGATACTGTATATATACCCTTTATGGAAGATATCGTATTTCGCTTCTTTTTGATGTTTAGTCATGATACCATGATCATTCCTTTGGTAGTCTTGGGATATATTTGGTGGGACAGAAAGATTTTTTTCCATGCGATAAGCTTAATCCTCATGAGCATGCTCTTAAATTGCGTCCTAAAAGTCACCTTCAAGGTCCCCTTAGATCCCTCTATCGGTAAAGACTGGTTTGCTTTCCCAAGTGGGCATATGCAGCTAGCCGTTGTGTTTTATACCTGGCTGTTGCAATCTATGCGTCATCCTTTGATTCGATGGGCTTGTATCTTCATCTGTATAGGGATAGCAGGAGGCCTGCTATATTTTAATTATCATCAACCCTATGATATTGCAGGAGCAATAGCCGTTGGCTTGCTGTGGGTATGGTCTTATAAGCAGCTCTTAAAAATGCCAAAAACTAGGCTTTATTTGCCTGTAATTTTACTGACATCAGCGAGCCTTCTTATGCTTTATATCCATTGGCTTTATGGCTTAAAAGACCATGTCTGGATGGCCTACTATGCTCTGATAGGAGTTCATGCGGGAGAGTATAGATTCGGGAGGAACCCAACGGCCCTCAGTATTATTCGGAAAGGCTTTGCAACAGCCTTCTTTTTTCTGAGCTTCCTCATTTTACATAAAATCTTTCTTGGATGTACCTTTTTGCCTTGTGTATTCCAACTGAAATGGATAGCCGTCGGAACATGCGTTTCGTTATCAGTTTTTTTATTTCAACCAAGAAAATCTACTATTTCAAATAAGTCTGCCTCATCTCATTAAATCTCAGATCTAGATGCATCCCTTTTCAAAAACACGGGTTACCTTACCTGCTCTTCAGTTAGTAGGTATTAGCGCTCGTACGAATAATGCGGAGAACTTTGAAGGGTCTCCTCCTAAACATACGATTGCTGCTACCATCCAAAACTATTTTGGACAATCTATCCCAAGTCAGCTCCATAACCGTATTCATCCAGGCACTACTTATTGTGTGTATACTGAATATGAGCGCGATTGGAAGGGCGACTACACGTATTTTATAGGTGAAGCTATTAGTGGCTTTGCAGAAGTGCAAGAACCCCTTAAGAGGATCATGATACCCGAGCAAACCTATATGAAGTTTACCAGCCAATGTGGGTCCATGCCTGCAGTGTGTGTAGAACTTTGGGAAGCTATATGGAAGATGTCACCCGCAGAACTGGGAGGAAAAAGAGCCTATACGGCAGACTTTGAAGTCTATGATACCAGAGCTACGGATCCTAACGCCACTGTGCTAGATATATATATCAGTATTCAAATAAGAAAGCTTTGAGCGTTAGCTATCGTGAATTTTTAAGGACATCGCAAGTATATTTTTTATTTTTAAAGGATCTATAAGCTTTTATTGATCAATGCGTGTGTCATTCATTTTGGGAGACACTCCTTTCGCCTTCGCTTTTTAAGCTACGGCGCCCAAGGGATCACAATGGAGACTTCGGGGGTAAAATGGCAGAATCAGAAAAAGTGAGGTACCGGTCTACCATAAACGTTTTTTAGCAAAAAAACGACCAGAACCAGATTTCGAATATTTTTCAAATTGCCTTGCTTTGACTTCATTTTGAAAGCCCATATAGACAATTAATTCCCAGGGTTTGTATTTAGCTGTGTGCACAGAACCACCAAAATTATGGGTTTCTAGGCGTTTTTTGAGATCTTCAGTAATCCCAACATAAACTTGGTCCGAGAAAGGAATTGAGCGGATTAAATAAACATAAAACATAGTAGTCCTCCTTCGCTAAGGCTTCGGCGGACAGCTTTCGTTAAAATAAATTTGGCCTGCCAGCTGTAGTTCGTAGAACGAAAGCTGGCGGAGAGGGGGGGATTCGAACCCCCGGTACCGTGAGGTACACAGCATTTCCAGTGCTGCACAATCGGCCGCTCTGTCACCTCTCCTAAACAATAGGGCGTTGCCTATATTTTTATATAAAACTAAGAGACACTATAGCTAGGACAAAAAGTCAAGGCTAAAGCAAGTTTTGACGCGTTTTTAGAATATGCATAGTCCTAGATGCCTCTCAGACAGCCTCAGATGCTTACAAGGAAAGTACTTTTTCTAAGGCCTAGGACGTGGATGCCCCACTGGATACACTAGATCTCCTCTTCGCTATCTTGAAGGTAGGATGGACTTTTGAGTTTAGCGACTTTGGCTTCGAGTTCGGCTTGCATCTCTGGATTGGATAGCTTGCCAAACTGCTGCTGATAGTCTTCCCAGGCGTTCAGCTTCATAAACCTCACGAGTTCTTTGTAAGTGGGCTCTACCTCCTTGTAGATAGCCTTATAAAACTCTGGGTTTTGGCCTACATGCTCTCGGGTTACGGTGATGTTCTGCTGCTTCGTCCTTTCTAAAACGGTAGCCCACCACATGAGCGCACCAAAGTTTAGCATAGGAGAGGCAAAATAACAGTTACCTGTCTTTTGAGGAGTCTTTTCAAACGCTATAGCGGCTAGAGGGTCTTGTCGATCTGCATCTGAAACGTAATAGAGCTTTTTTTGAGTAATACCTAAGATGTCTAAGGCTTTCTTTAAAAAGTCTATCTTGCTTAAAGAAGGGTTTTCGAGCCAGGTAGTCAAGGTTTGTGGATCTAAGTCGGTGTCTTGAACTAAATTTTGAACTAGTTCAGCACTATCCTTGTCTTTGAAGGTATCCAAAATTGCTCCAGAACCATCTTTTTCTAGATAGCCTAAGCTCTGAAAAATCTCTCCTAGGGCTACTTTCTTCTGTTGAAGAGGATCTGTGATAGTAGAAAAAGAAGTTTCTAATCCTAGATGCTCTAATAAAGGGCCTAAGTCTTTGATAGGTGTACCGTGTTTTTGACAAAAACCTACAGTATCTTTACCAAAACGCAGGTGATAATCGTTAATTGAATTCGATTGTTCTATCAAATTCCTAGCTTCTGCTTTATCAATAGGCAGCATCTGAATCGCACGCACTTTTTCCCCATCGAAAGCAGTAGCGTTAGTCATGTAAAATAGTTGATTATCGTTTGCTAACATACTGTCTTCTTCACTGCGCTGAGTCTCTATCAGCATATCTTGATACATCACGTAGGCGTAGGTATGGCTGTCAGCATCAAGATAGGCTAGCTGGATAGTATCAGGCTCTCTAGGGCTTTCTGCAAAATGTTTTAATAAATCCTGCCTTTTATCGAATCTCACAGACTGTATATAGGCCTTTTGAATACGGTCTATGACAGCGCTGTCTAGTTTAGATGGGAATGCTTCTAAAAATGCCTCAAAGCCTTTTTCAATAATAGGCACAGAGGAGGCAGGGTTGCTTCCGAGCAATCCAGCACTCTTAAGGCCAAACATAGTACTTAATACAAAGGCTTTATACTCCGGATGTTGCGACTGGGCTAGGCAGCGTTGTATATCTAGAGATACGCCTAGGTTTAATAAAGGATCAGGGTAGGTTTTCGAATCAATCTTTACCATAGGATTCGCTCCTCTTTGGATAAGACTTTTGATTTTTAAAGGATTAGGAACCAAACATTCCACGACCTTTCTTAATAAAGAAGAGGTTTCGATACAATTAATAAAATGTTCTTCTCCTAAGGTGCTAATCATTCTATCAAGTATCCAATCAACATATTCTGCCTGCAGGGGTTTCCAATCCAACATTACCCTTGGAATACGGGTGAAAAAATGGTTAATCAATTCAGCATTAAAAACGTCTTTGGCCTCAGAAACCTCAATAGATTCAAATAATTTTTCTGTTTTATCCTTCAATTCTGCTGGAATGTCTTTTTCATCATAGCTGAAGCTACTGATGATTGAGAAAAACACTTGATGTATGATTTCTTTCTTTTCTTCTTTTTTTAATATATTTATTTTTCTTTTATGTGTATAATTTAATAAATTAAACGCGCAATCTAAAAGTGTACGTTCTTGTGTTTTTTTATAAATTTTAAGTAAAACATCACGCTCAATATTATCTTCTTTGGAAATCAGATTTTTATGATTAAATGCTGTTAGCATTTCAAAAATTACTAAATGATCAAGAGAACAAGTGCCCATTCGATTTAATAGAACCGAATGACACCATTCTTTACTGGGTTTAATCCCTGCTTCTAGAATGCACTCCAAAGACTGGAGAATGTTGCCAGCATTAATCCTGCCATGAAAGAGCTCTAAACTTGCTTCACAGCACTGCAAATGATCAGCCTTCTTAATGCTGAATAAAAGTTTCTTTAAGCTCTCATTATCATGGTTATAAGTGAAGAATTGTGAAAGACCAACCAAGATAGGAATAATAGAATTATGTTGTTTCTTTTCTGAAAAATATTCTTCTATTTTTTGAATATTTACGCCTTGAATCAAGGTTCGCAAAAATGATTTTAGCTTAGACTCGTCATAATTGTTCATCAAATCTAATCTTGCCAAAATATTAGCAATTCCAGCAGTGTCTTCCAGAAAAGCCTCTTCAGCTAAAGGATGCCCTAAAAGCTGTATAGCGAAACCAAATTTTTGAAGACGACAAGCTGCTGCTAAGGCATTGGCATTGGGTGATCGCATTCCAAAAATGCTACCATTTTGCATGGCATGGCTAAAGGTTTCTTCATTGTTAATAAGATTTTTGAGATCTTGGTCGCTTACATCACGAAATACGAGAGGTTTAAGCTTAGCCTTAGGTTGGACCTCTTGACCTAGTGCCGGAGCCCCTACTAAGGAAGCTTGAGGAGCATCCGAATGGTTTTGGACTACACTGCTATTTTGCCCAGGTGAATTAGGGGCTGCTGGAGGCTGTTTATTACTTTGAGTTTCGTTCTTAGGCTTAGAAGATGTGTGAATGGGATTATAGATAGGTCTCATATGGCAATAGAATAAATCAAAATTCCTACGATTAAAAAATGGTGCAATCGTTGAATATCGTCAAATGAAATTAAGAATGCAATAATAAATATATTTTTTTTAATAAAATGCTACATCAATAAAGATAGAAAATTCTAATACTTACTCTAGCACCGGTCATTTTTTTAATGTACTTTTTATGCTTAGAGTTTGTTCGAGCTTATTTTAGAAGCCAAAATCTATTTCAAACCAATATAGATTTGGCTTTTAATTCGTCTTTCTGTCACCGATCTGTGCCAAGACTAAGGCAAACATAATAATACCTAAAGCAAGACCTACCCTAAGGTAATCTGCTTCTTCCTTAAATATCAGTAAAGAAGCCAAGACACCTAAGGGGATTTTGAGGTTATTAAAGACAGCCAAGGTGCTGACGGAGACCTTTACCCCCCCCTTATTCCACCAGAAAAAGCAAAGGCCCGTAGCCACTACTCCTAAGTAGGCAAGCACGCCTATCTGTTCTAAGGATAGGGCAGTGATGATATGCCAATTTCCAAAGTAATGGGTGCTGGTAGCGGTTACAAGTAAGGCCCCCAAGAATAGCCAAGCGTAGATGGCTCCGTCTTCTAGCTTTGGGTTGCCTTCCCTAAAACGTTTATAAGCTACTTGGCCAAAGGCAAAGCAAAGGTCGCTTCCTTGTACGAGTAAGAAACCTTTTCCAATTAAAAACAGGTCGGCATTGCTTTTATAATAAATGCTGGCAGCTCCTATTAGTGCTAAAACGGCCGTAAAGAGCGAAAAGGGACGAAATTTGCGTGAAAAAACATCGTTGAGCAGCGTCACATAAATAGGGGTAAACGTCGTAAATAGTGCCACCTGGTAGGCTTGCAAATACTGGTAGGAACGGATAACGCATAGGTACATCAGGCCATATTGAATGGCCCCTATGCCTAAAAGGACAAAAATTTTACGAAGGTTAAGGCCTTTTAACCTCAGAAAAGGCAGGAAAATAGGAAGCGCTAGGGCGATACGTAAAAAAGAGATACAATTCGCATCCAGGCCGCTTAGGTAAATTTTAATCAACCCCCAGGAAAAAGCCCAGATGAGGGATACCAATAATAAGTACAGCATAGCGATAAAAGCTAATTTTCAACGAATGAGCTAAGGGCCTTAGGGTCCACGTTCCGCCCAACTGTTCCTTATAAAACTGAAACTTGCTCTGGTGTCTAGTGTAAAAATAGCTTAATAGCTTTTAATAAGAAGCCTTTAAAAGGCTAGATCCACATAAATCAGCCTATGGTCGCTCGCTTCTAGGCTATGGGGGAGGATGTCCTCAATATGAGCAGAACCTGTTTTTAGATACCTTAGCATGGCCTGAGAGGCTAAAATATAATCTAAACGAGAATAAACATCCATTTTAGCATTATGAAAGGTCCAGCTTTCTTGCCTACTATCGTAGGCATGGAGCATGTGGGTTAAAACGCTATCACCTTTCTTTAAAAAAGCCCTTAAGGGTGCGCTGTAGGGATGGTCGTTAAAGTCTCCTACTATGAGGTAAGGAGTAACGGGTGGCGTTAGGCTTTGGATTTTATTCCTTAACGCATAGGCCTCAGCTTTGCGAAGTTGTTTAGATTCAAAGTCTTTGTCATTATTAGATGGATAACGGCTCTTGAGGTGTACCACATAGAGCACCCAAGTTTTGCCTTTTTCTTTGAACCATAGTTCTAACATTCCGCGGCGGACATAGGTGTAATGCTTACAGTACTTAAAGGCAATTTTTGGATGGGTATGGACGTTTATGGGTTCTAGCTTGCTAAGGACTGCCAGCTGTCTTTGCGTATCCGGTCCCGGGCTTAGGATAGCATAAGGGTAGTCAAGCCCTTGTCTTTTTAGATCTGCCTGGAGTTCGTTCAAGTAGCTCAGGTCTCCTATCTCTTGTAGGGCAAGAATGTCTGGCCTAGTTTGGAGTAGAAGGTTTTGCAGGGCCTTTTTTTCAGCCTCAGGCTTTGGGTACTGCGTATAGAATTGGCCATCTATCACCCGGTCTACAAGGCCATAGTTGTGCACATTTAAAGTAGCTACCCGGCTAGCCTGAGCGTAAAGACTGCCTAAGCCATATAGAAATAGCCCAAATAGCACTCGTTGATAAAGAAAAGTAGCCATATTTATAGGCTTGAAGGTTTATAGAAATGATCTACGCTTGTAAACTATTGAATGAAGCACGATCCTATAGCGCCTGAATCTCTCAATTTTGAAGACAAGTTAAAAGCCCTGGAGGCCTTATTAGAGGGCCTTGAGAGTGGTGAACTCCCGCTAGAAAGTTGGGTGAACCATTATGCCCAAGGCATAGAGCTGCTAAAGGCTGCTCAAGCACAAATTCAAGCTGTAGAGCTGCAGATTGAAAAACTAGACCTAAAAATTGACGAAGAAGCCAGCCTGTTTGATGGCGGATAGGGTTTCTTTCCTGCTTGTATGCACCTTGCTTATACCACGCCTCTCCATGTGATCGACTTTGAGGGTACCCTCCAAGAGGGCATCCTAGAGTACGGAGTGGTCACTCTCCTGGGAGGAGCTATCCAATCCGTATCTACAGGCTTTTGTAAGCCCAGAAATGAAAAATGCAGGTCTGAGATTCCAGGTTTTGTGCACGGTCTTCATGCAGAGAGCCTCTCAGGTTTCTCTTCTTTTGATGAGCATTGGGCGCTATTTTCATCCTTACGGAAAGACGGTCTATTGGTTGCGCATCATGCAAGTGTAGAGGATAATTTGCTACGCTCTTATTGGCCTTTTCATAGCCAAAGCTCAGATTTTTTGGGGGCCAGTACGTCTACTTGGGGGCCCTGGATAGATACCCATGGGCTAAGCAAGGCCTGCCTTAGCCTAGAAAGCTATCAGCTTTCATCCATCATTCAGGCTCTGAATCTAGAAGCATCCTTAGCTCAAGCAGTCTTGAAATTGTGCCCAAAGGGAAGACGTAATTGGCATAATGCTCTCCACGACGCCTTAGCTACAGCCTTATTATTGAGGTATCTTATAGAGCAATATTTTGGAGCAGACCGACCTTTGGCAGACTTAGTCTTTCATAGCCATTTAAGTGAAAAAACTAAAAAAAAGCTAGAACAAGCTGAGATACTGCTTGAATAGATCACTTTTATATTTTAAATAAGAACTCAAATCGATCACTTATTTATGAAATCTTACGCAAGTCATATTTTTAGCTTCCTCTTTGCCTCTTGTCTTTTGTTCGGCCAAGCTAAAGGGAGAAATCTGGTCGTCGTTACTACTACTACGATGATTACAGACCTGGTGCGTGAAATAGGAGGAGACGATGTGCAAATCCTCAGCCTTATGGGGCCAGGAACAGACCCTCACCTCTACAAACCTACAGCACATGATATAAAAAAAATGCGACTAGCAGATGTTATTTTTTATAATGGGCTCCACCTTGAGGGCCGTATGGAAGAAGTCTTGCGTAGTATGCAAAAGCGTAACCCTAGTGTAAAAGCATTAGGGGCTAACCTACCTGAAGGTGCTCTTTTGCGGCAAGATAAGGAGCAGCACCAACCAGACCCTCATATTTGGTTTGATGTGCAGTTATGGTCTGATTGTGTGGATATTGTAGCAAACACCCTGGCAGAAAAAGCCCCTTTGCATGCTGCTGCTTTTATGGCTAGAGGAGAAAAACTAAAACAAAAGTATGCAAAATTGCATGAGTGGGTACAAACAAGCTTAAATCAGATTCCATCTGAGCAACGTATTTTGATTACCAGTCATGATGCTTATTCCTATTTTGGTAGGGCTTATGCTGTGGAGGTGAAAGGCGTTCAGGGCATTTCTACAGTTACAGAGGCTGGCCTTTCTGATGTTATTGCTATGGTGGACTTTATTAAAAAACACAAGGTGAAGGCTATTTTTATAGAGTCTAGCGTTTCACCCTCAGTGATTGAACGCATTAGCCGGGATGCGTGCGTCCAGGTCGGTGGAGAGCTGTATTCAGATAGCTTGGGCAGCCCTAAGGAAAACTTCGTAGACCCTCTGACGCATATAGCCTATCCTCTAGATACCTACGAAGGGGTCGTCCGGTATAATGTGCACACCATCGTTGAAGGGCTAAAGTAAGAGAGGAGAGGAGAATAGACCTCAGATAAGATCGGTTGTTTGCCCCTATATGCACTGATGAGAGCCCCTTCTAGCATCTTTTTAGACGACTGAAGGGCCAAGCTAAACGAATTTTCCTGAAAAGTTAATTAGATTGAAGACGGCCTGAAACCTATCAAAACTATGGTTTGCCGAGCCGCACTTGTTAAGCGAAGGGTGGGTCCTGACACAACTGCTTTAAAGCCTAACTTACATTTTTTTTTCTTTGCCTTGCCAAAGATTAAGCAGGTTTTTTTTGTGAAATACGAGTATCAAGCCCATGAGCAAAAACGCAAAATGTTGAAATACGCGGGGCTTCTGAGTTAGGATGCTAAATAGGGGAAGACTGAGCCCAAAAGCCATGGAAGCGACTGAAACATAGCGCAGGCTGTAAAATACCCCTAACCAAACGACAATACCTCCCAGCAGTACCCCTGGTGCGAGTACACAGAGCCCGCCCATGGTAGTAGCGACAGCTTTTCCTCCTCTAAATTTGTAAAAAAGAGAAAAGCTGTGTCCTACAATGGCTCCTAAGAAAGCCACTAAGGCATAATTCAGCCCTCCTTCGTCTCCGAGGATCAGCAAAGGCCCTAGGGCTGCTAGGGCGCCTTTTAGAAAGTCTAGCCCAAAGACCAGTTTTGCCCAAGCCGGACCTAGGACCCTTTTAACATTTGTAGCCCCAGCATTGCCACTCCCTAGACTAAAGATATCTTTACCTTTGAGCCTGCACAGCAAGGCAGACCATAGAATACTACCCCAAAGGTAGGATAATAAAAAAACGTTGATACCTAGTGTCATAATTTTAAGGGGCTTTTATTAGAAAAATGGAGCTTTCGGCAAACTCAAATGTGACAATCAAAGTATTAGGCCTCCGATGAGGATAAGCCTAAAACCTTTACCCTAGTGGCAATGATGCGCTTTTTACTCACTTCTTCGATCTGAATATGCAGGTTTTGAAAGGTAAGTTTCTCATTCTTTTCGGGTATATGTCCTAGCTCTGAGGTAATTAAGCCACCGAAAGTAGACACTCCCTGGTGCGAGAGCTTGAGGCCTAAAATTTCTTCTACCTCATGAATGGGGGTAAGGCCTGCAATTTTGTAGATGTTTTTGGAGACAAGCTGGATAAAGTCTTCCTCATGGTCAAACTCATCCTGAATATCCCCCACAAGTTCTTCCAGGATATGCTCTAGGGTGATGAGGCCGACTGTACGCCTAAACTCATCCGTAACTAAGGCCATATGCATGCGCTGCTGCAAGAGCCTTCTCAAGACTCTTTGGATGGGGGTCTTGAGGGGGACCCGTATGATGGGGCGTTTTATAAGGCTTAGGTCTAGTTTTTCTAGGGAAACTTTAGCGCAGAAAAGATCCTGCATGTGGATGATCCCCAAGGTATGGTCTAGATCTCCTTCGCAGAGGGGATAGCGTGTATAGCCTTCTTGTTTAGCTTTTTTAATATTGTCTAAGACGGGTTCACGTAGGTCTAAGTATTGCACCTGGCCTCGGGGCAAGAGAATATCTGCTGCCTCTAGATCCTTCATTCTTAGCGCGTTTTCAAGGATTTCGTAGGTAAAACGAGGGATGGATTTACCCTTGTCTCCTAATGCTCTAATTTGAAGGTCTAAATCTAAAACGTGAAAGGCTTCTTCAGGTTTGATATCCAAAAGACTCAAAAAACGACTCCCTAAAGCTTTCATGCAAAAAACCCAAGGTAAGCTCAGGAAGTAGAAAATCTTTAATAACCAAGCGGTCGCTTGAATCAGCTTTTGTGCATAGGCCATTCCTAGGATACGAGGAAGATAATAGCTTACAAGGTACTGGAAAAGGAAAAATATAAGACTCAGGCTGACCCAGGGGAGGGGGCCTAGATCGGATCCACAGACCATTAGGCTTTCTTGAATCAGCAAGTAGTCTACAATACCGAGTAAAAAAAAGCTCAGTAAATTATAAAAGTACAGGGCAGCGCCTAAGGGTTCTGCGTATTTGAGTACAAATGCAAATGCTTTCTTTTTCTGCAGCTGTACCCAGGACTCCGATATGAGATGTGCATAGCGGATTTTTACTAAAGCAAAAAAGGACGCCACACACAGGGCGTTTACAGCCATGCACGCTAGGAGCAGTACCCATAAGGCAAGCGGGGAGAAACAAGCAGTAACAATATCAGACAGCATAAATAAAACACCTACTATCTAGCACCGCTGCATCAAAAAGCAAGCCTTTGTATGAAGGCTCAGTCGATGCATCTTTGCTCTACTAAAATAGTTCATATATTTTTTATTTTTTTCTTGTAAATTGAAGATTTATTTACTAATTGAGTGAATTACGACTGCAAGTGACTACAAGCTAGTCTTTATTTCGTAAACATAAAAAATAAACCATAAAATCATATGCATACACAAACTAACATATCTAATCCAGGTGGAAAGAGTCTACACAATGCCAGTTCTCAGGCGGATCAAAGCCGCAAGACAGCTTCAGACCAAGCCAATCAGCCTATAAGCCAGCAAGAAGCCAATCCAGCCATACAAGGCCATTTAGCTGAAGCTCCGGGGAATATGGTGGAACTGGAAGCTCTTTTCATCGCTGAAGATCCTCAAGAATTTACCAATGAGCGTCTGATGACTGCAAAATGGATCCAAGACGATACCCAACGCGATAGAGCTTATCTTTCTATCGCTCAAGATTGTAACGTACCTACCAGCAAGCGCATAAAGGCTGCAGAGCTGATCCAAGAGGGTACTCAGCGTGATAGAGCTTATCTTTCCATCGCTCAAGATCCTAAGGTAAGTAGCTTCTGTCGCCTGAATGCTGCAAACCTAATCCAAGAGGGTACTCAGTGCGATGCAGCTTATCTTTGCATCGCTCAAGATCCTAAGGTCGATCCCAATAATCGCCTGAATGCTGCGAAGATGATCCAAGCCTATCCCCAGCGCGATGCAGCTTATCTTTGTATCGCTCAAGATCCTAAGATCGATCTCGATAATCGCCTGAGATCCATAGAAGCGATCCAAGGATATCCCCAGCGCAATTCAGCTTACCTTTCTATCGCTCAAAATCCTAAAATAGATATCAATGATCGCCTACGGGCTGCGGAGTTGATCAAAGAGGCTACCCAGAACGGTGCAGCTTATCTTTTCATCGTTCAAGATCTTACCGTAGATATCAACAATCGCCTACAGGCTGCAGAGCGGATAAAAGATTTTAACCAGCGTGATGTAGTGGATGCGATTTGCCTTTCTATCGCTCAAGATCTTAAAGTATATCCTGCCAAGCGCCTGAGGGCTGCGGAGCGAATCCAAGACGCTACTCAGCGCGATGCGATTTGCCTTTCTATCGCTCAAGATCTTAAAGTAGATACTGCCGATCGCCTGAGGGCTGCAGAGCGGATCCAAGACGCTACTCAGCGCGATGCAGCTTATCTTTCTATCGCTCAAGATCTTAAAGTATATCCTGCCGATCGCCTGAGAGCTGCTGAGCGAATCGAAGACACTACTCAACGCGATGCAGTTTGTCTTTCGATCGCTCAAGATCCTCAAGTAGATACTGGAATGCGTCTGTGGCCTTATGCTATCGATCAAGATCCTACAGTAAGACCTATCCACTATCGACTGAGGGCTGCACAGCTGATCATGAATCAAAGAATACAAGAAGAATTCTATCCTTCTATTATTGCCAATATTTTGAGCATTGATGCTTTTCGCTCCATGCATGCAGCGATAGCTTTTGTAGAAGGCATTCTTGATACTAAAATAAAAAATCTCGTCATAACAACCCTATGTCAAAACTGGCCTCTAGTAAAAGAGGAAGATCTATTGGAAGAGGAACCGCTTCAGAATCATTTCGTAGCATTTCGTAGGCTGTATGATCTGGCTTCGGATGACGCAAAAACAGATCTTATCACGGCTATCGTCACTCGTACTGAACTGCATCCAGACTTTCGTAAAGCAGTAGTGGAGGAGACTGTAAAAGATACCGAAGAGCAAGAGCGCTTACTCAAGGCTATAGAAGAGAAACAAGAAGGATCCTTAAACGCCCCTCGGACAAAAAGGGCACGATAGTGGCTAAGCTAAAGCGTCCTTTGAAGACAAGATCTTCTAGGAATATGCCAGAATAGATCTCTTTGGAAACGATCTAAAAGCTTGGGCCGTAGCTAAGAGATATCAAAAAGGTCTCACCCAAGGCGTAAACAAGGGCTTCGAATGCAGGTTTGAGGCCCTCCGGGAGGACAAGACAAGGGTTGCCCAAGGAGTCTAGGGTTTGACAAGAGGTCTATTCAAAATCAACCCAGGCTAGTCACTTTTATAGTAAATTCAGTTGAGCTAGCGTATCTAAAAAAGGAATGAATGGATTTCAATAGCTTTCAAAATTATGAATTGTTTTACCTTAGAGGATCAACTTCTGTACGCTAGTTCAACTGAATCGACTATAAAAGAAAAAAGAAGAGAGCCTTCATAAGCCGGATTCTGTAAAAACTAGGTCTCAGGTGAACCCTTAAACTTTGCTTTTTGCGTTCATTTATCTGATGCAGCATACCCGAGATATTCGAAGAAGCATAGAGGCGCTTCTCCTTGGGCAGGCGGCCCGTATCTCTTATTTTGCCTTGCACCCGCCTGGGTTTTTCGTGCCTAGCTTGTTGCCAAGGCTAGCGGTAGGCTCTTACCCTACCATTTCACCCTTACTTCTTCGAAAAAGCTAAAAGCCTTCCCTGGAAAGCGGTATATTTTCTGTGACACTGTCCATCCCCCTGGGTATAGCCCAGGAAGCCCTCATTTTCATGAGGAGGCGTGCCTTGCGGTGTCCGGACTTTCCTCCCCTCTTAGTTTTTAGGCTAAAAGAGGCGAACGCTCCAGCTCTCTTCTTAAACAATAAATCTGCTCAGCCTAGAGCGAAAGTCAAGCTGTATTTAGGGCTGAATACTGGATAAAATAAGATTGTGCCCAGCGTAGCTAGGGCTTTCTAAAATGAGATGCAAAGGTGCAAAAATAGTTTCAGTTTTTTGTTTTCAAAAGAGAAAAATCCAGCTAAAATGACTTGCCTTTTATAACTAAGGGCTTCTTTCATTCACATAATTTTTATGCAGTATGCTGCTTATCTTCCTGTTCTCGCTCAGCTTTTAGTGGCGAGCGGCTTAGTCGTTCTTATTCTTGTCTTGAGTCATATTTTTGGCCAAAGGGCTAGGCCTAGTACCATCAAAGACTCTGCCTACGAGTGCGGTCTGATAGCTCAAGGGAAGGCCCACCCTCGTTTTTCGGTAAAGTTTTACCTCACCGCGATCTTATTTATCTTGTTTGATATTGAGCTTGTCTTCCTCCTCCCTTGGGTGACCATACATCGAGAGTTTCTAGCTGCAAAGCTTCCTATAGTAGGGCCTATCTTAGCGTTTATTGGCCTTTTGGCTTTTGGTCTTTGTTACGAATTTCGAAAAAAAGCGCTTGAATGGGATCAATAACATATGAGACTAGACCGCTATATCCAGCCTAGCCGCATTATAGACTTACAAAGCCACACCTTTAGCGCGGCTTTAGAAGAGATGCTAACCGTCTGTCCTCTATCCGTTTTTGAGACTGCCGGGAAACCAGACCATATCCATCAAGAGCTATTAAAGCGAGAAGCCAATATCACTACTTGTCTCAGTAGTGGCATAGCCATCCCCCACCTTAGAATCAAGAGTAAGAAGCCCTATATCTTTGTCTTAGGCCGTTGTAAGCAAGGCCTAGACTATGAGGATATAGAAGATTACCGGCAGCTCAAATTTGTCTTGTTGCTCCTGGCCTCAGAGACAGATAAGTCCTACCTCAAGGTTTTAGCAGCTTTAGCCCGTATTTTTCATGATAAACCTATTGTCAATCGTTTATTTCAGGTAGAAAAGCTCCCTTTACTGAAGAAAGAGGCTCTACAAATCTTCAGAGGGAGTACCCATAGCCCAAAGGTAAAAAGCAATAAGTTTAATCAGTTTATCCTGAAAGAGGCAGATCATATGGCAAGGGGTACTTGCTGCTCTACCATCATGATTTTTGCGGATACGCTCAGTGGAAACTTTAATCTTCCCAGCCAATTTACCCGTTTTAAGACGATACTAGTCACTCAAGATGCGAGTAACCATAGCTTTACAGAAAGCATAGTGGATGAAACGATTATTGTACGTTCTTATTCTAGTAATCGGCTCTCGCAGCTACGGAGTGCTGTGTTAATCGCCCTAAGCCGTGGGGTAGTGGAGGTTAAGGATAAAATCTGTTGCGTAGGGGGAGTTGCGGGCAGCAATCAGTTTGATACCTTGGTGGTAGTAGAAGTGGAGAAAGAATTTTCGGCTTTATTTAGTAAGAAGAAAAATATTTTGCCAGATCATATTAAGCCTGAAGTGCTAGAGCGTGTGCTGGCTATCGCCATGGAGCTAGGCCTTGAAGGCCGTGAAGGAAGGGCAGTAGGCACTTGCTTTGTGATAGGAGATACCAAAGAACTCGCTCCTTTTACCAAGCCCCTGATCTTGAATCCTTTTTACGGCTATAAAGAAGAAGATCGCAATATCCTAAACCCCTTTATGGATGAGACGATAAAGGAGTTTTCTAGCCTAGATGGTGCCTTTGTGGTCAGAGGGGATGGGGTCTTAGAATCTGCAGGTAGTCTCATCCATGCGCCCAATTATTATAAAGAACTGCCTGGAGGGCTAGGCACTCGGCATGCTGCAGCCCTAGCCATTTCTCTGGCGGCTAGTTGTATGGCAATTACAGTTTCTTCTAGTACGGGCCAAGTCTATATTTTTCAAAGAGGTGAGATGTTCCCTTTGTATGATAATAAATAAAGTTCTCAGAAGCGTGTTGAATATGCATTGATTTTTTATATGTCTGATATTCCTCCCCCTACTTTAGACCTCTTGCGAAACCATTGTCTTTAGCTGCCTGGGTTCAGGTGTCGTTCTGCGAACTATGCCTGACACGTCGCTCGTAGAGCGACGCCTGAAGGCTCGGTGTAGACGCCCGGCAGGCCAAGCAAAATAATACGTAGGCCCACCAAGAGGTTTACTCCCAGCCTCTAACTTCGCGTAGGGGAGCCTTTCTCTTTCCCCAAGGCTACGGCGTAATTTCATTCGCCTACGCCCCTACGGTTGCAGCGTAATTTCAGCTCTAACCCCGCGTAGGGGGGAGGGGGGGGGTAAGTAGAGAATTTCTTCTTTTTAAAAAGGAGAGGATCTAAAGCAGCCGCCCTTTAATCCCTTTTAATCTACTTTGATGATCAAAGATCATTATAGGTCGGGGTTTGTAGACTTTAGCTAAAATTATCAGGGGGGCCTGCTTCTTCATTTTAAAAAAGCGGTGAGAACCTCTTTTTTAAAAATGAGCTTGCAAAAACTGAGAAGGCTGATTTGAATGTAAAAGAACAAAAATAAATTATAGGTTTCGGTATATAAAAGTTGAAACAAAAAGTCAAGCCTAAAATTCAAGAAAAATCATACTACCTGACAAAAA